>NZ_JBMQUD010000110.1:0-37594 GCF_057359045.1 Adhaeribacter sp. | reverse complement strand
GTTCGCGGGTGGTATTGGCTGCTTCTAAGCCTACAAAAAACGACTTATTAAAAATTAGCTGCTGCAGGTCTACCCCGCCCGACACGTTGTATTTGGTACCAAACTGCACTGGAATAAGCTCACCTGGCTGGCCGGCTAATTCGCCAGGTAATAATTGAGTAGCCAAAGCCGGAAAAGTATTCAATTGACCAGTGCCATTTAACTGTGGCAAGCCGGTACCTTTGGTTTCCTTTATTCTATATTCAGCGCTTTTTTCATCCAGCACCGCTTTTTTAATATTCTCGTTATTGGCCAGAGCAAACTTAATGGCATCCTGCATCGAAAGCTGACCGCCAGGTAGCTGATTTTGCGAAAATGCCGGCCAGAAAGTTGTTAGCATCAGGGCCAGAGACAAAATTTTCTTTTTCACGTTAGGTTTAAATAGTTTTGTTAATTATAAATTGTTCAGAAAAAAAAGAACTATAAGGACAAAAATTATTATTTATTATGTTTCTCTTTATCCCACTGTTGGAGCAATACCGGTAACTGTCCGAATATATAATCCAGAAAATCCACCAGATCTTTTATGCTGGCATTATATTCCGGAGTTTCTTTAGTCCGGACTTCCAGTACCTGGCGCATCAGCACGTTAAAATCAGCCATTACGCTAATTTTATGCAGAAACTCTTCGCGCCAGTTAGATACTTTTAGCCGGAAATAGCGTCTTCTATCGCCCGAAAAAGTTATATATTCTATGCGTTGCATTTGCAACAGCAGGTTAATGCCGTTGCTGGTAGCACTTTTACTTATTTGTAAGGCTTCGGTAATTTCATCAAAAGTAAGATGCGGGTTATCAGCTACGTACAAAAGCCCGACAATACGGGAAGCCACCGGCTGTATACCTTCGCTTTCGTAGCTAATGCCAATCTTCTCGATTAATGTTTTTTGCTTATCCGTCAGCACTATTTTGGGCTTACAATTAAAAATCATCTTACTTACCTATTGTATTTCCCTTTATTAACGGCACAAAGGTATTACATAGTTCATTCAGTTCATAATTTTATGAACAAAAAAAATTAAATATTTTGTTTTATTCATAACACATTAATATTCAGAAGGTTAATAGAAAAACACTTAATTTAACCGGTAACTTAGAAAGAACCCGGTGTAAATGGCGGGGCAAATTTGCTAGGAAAATGTTTGTAAAGCAAACCTAATTATTGAATAAAATTCTTACCGGTATAGCATAAACGTAGCTGCAGAAATCTTTTTACTTATAAAAAAACGGAGCTGGTGCGCGTAAGTAGCCATAAAGTTGGTTAAAGCCAAACTTAATTTAGAACTATTGCTTAGCGGCCACTACTGGTAATAACTTTAATAAATAATTATTACAACTACAAAATGAAAGTAATAATTATGATTTTTTAAATTTAATATTTAATTATTTTAATAATAAATATTGATTCTCATGATTAAATTATTTATCTTGAAACTATGATGAAATAAGATTAACACCCCCTTACAACATCAAGCTTTAGTTAATTCTCATGATTATTACTTTATAAAAGCGTAATGCGTAATCGGCTATCCAATCCTTACGCAGATTACCTTTTGCTATTCTTTATTTGTTAACAGCATTATAATTGTTGCTGCATTTTAGCTGACGCTCCCGGCAGGTGCTTTTTAGTGAAGCCCAGCATATTTACCTAAATCATCTATCCCCAGGTGCTTATTTATGTATAACCCTAAATTAGTTTCAGATGAAAAAACAGTTTACACGCTATTACGCTTTTGGCCTATTTAAACTAAAGTTACCTGGCAAATGGGTAACAGTTGCTTTTATTATATTTTGCAGTAGTTTAAACATAAACAATTTAGCGGCCCAACCTACCAAAGAATGGGATAAAACCATTGGTGGCAATCGGGAAGACAGATTACACCTAATGCAGCCAACCACCGATGGCGGGTATATTCTGGGCGGCTCGTCAGAGTCGGCCGCTGGTTTCGATAAAAGCCAAAATGCAAAAGGCAGCTACGATTACTGGGTAGTTAAAGTAAATGCTGCCGGCGTAAAAGAATGGGATAAAACCTACGGTGGCACCGACTACGAAGAATTAACTGCTTTGCAACAAACCGTCGACGGCGGGTATATATTGGGTGGCTCGTCGGCTTCGGGCGCCGGTGCCGACCGGACCGAAAGCTCGCGGGGGAGTTATGATTATTGGATAGTAAAGCTGAATGCTACAGGTGAGAAACAATGGGATAAAGCCATTGGCGGCGAGTTTTTTGATGCGATGCTTTCTATGCAGCAAACCACCGATAAAGGCTATATTTTGGGTGGTTGGTCTAACTCTGCGGCTAGCGGCGAAAAAAGCCAAATGCCCAAAGGTGGTGTTGATTACTGGATTGTAAAGCTAAATGAAGCCGGAGAAAAACAGTGGGACAAAACCATTGGCGGCAGCACTTCCGATTATTTATCGCTGGTTCAGCAAACCACCGATGATGGCTATATTTTGGCCGGGCAATCAGAGTCGGAAGCTGGGTTAGATAAAAGCGAAAGTTCTAAAGGTGCCTTAGATTTATGGATAGTAAAATTAAATGCCGCTGGGGAGAAACAATGGGATAAATCTTACGGCGGCCTTAACTTCGACTATTTATCGGCATTAAAACAAACCACCGAGGGCGGCTATTTACTGGGCAGTACTTCTTTTTCGGGTGCCAGCGGCGATAAAAGCGAGCCTAGCCGCGGCGGCTACGATTTTTGGGTGGTAAAAATAAATGCTACCGGTGGTAAAGAATGGGATAAAGCCTTTGGCGGCACTAACGACGATTACCTGGAAGTAGTACAGTCGGCAAACGGCGATGGCTACATATTGGGTGGCCGATCTGTTTCTACTACCAGTGCCGACCGCACTGAGCCTACCCGGGGTGCTTTTGATTTTTGGTTAGTAAAAATAACCAGCAGCGGTACCAAAGAATGGGATAAAGCAATAGGCGGAAACAATGATGATTATTTAGAATCAATAGTACCCACAACGGATGGCGGCTATATGCTTGGCGGTACCTCCGATTCGGGTTTTGGCGCCGAAAAGACCGAGAACCGGAAAGGAAATGCCGATTACTGGTTAGTTAAACTTAAAGGCACTACCCCACCTCCGGATGGCATTTGCAATATTGCTCTTACTACCCAAATTAACCAGGCCGAGCCCTGGTACGGCATGTGGGGCATTTTTGCGGGTGCCGGCGCCATAGATTTAACCGTAACCGGCGGCACTGGCCCTTATACTTACCGTTGGAATGCCGGTTTAAGCAGCCAGGATATTCCGGCTGCTTCGCCGGGGCAATATTCGGTTACGGTAACCGACGCCAATGGCTGTACTGCTACTACCAGCGTTTACGTGGGGGTTAAAAACGATTTTCTACGGGTTATTTCGTCGCATAAAAATGTATCTACAGCAGGCGGAGCCGATGGTGCTATAGATTTATCGGTTATTGGCGGCGTAGTACCGGCTACTTTTGCCTGGAACAACGGCGCCACCTACGAAGATTTAACCGGCCTGACCGCAGGTACTTATAAAGTTATTGTAACCGATGCTTTTGGTCGGCAAGCCACTACTACAATTATTATTTCGGAGCCCGATACGCCTTTATCGTTAATGGCGACCCACCAGAATGTTTCGGCGGTGGGTAAAAAAGATGGCGCCATCGATTTAACGGTAATAGGCGGTGTTGGCCCTTATACCTACCGCTGGAACACCGGGGCCCGCACCGAAGATTTAGCCTACGCCCCCCCCGGCGATTATATGGTAACCGTAACAGACGCCGAAGGCAATACCGCAACCACTACCGTGCGCGTAGAAGTAGGCCGGGCACCTATCGTGATGGCCCGCAAACCCAATACCGCTGCGGATTTGCTTACCCCCACTACCAGTTTAAGCGCCTACCCCAATCCGGCCAGTAGCCAGGCAAGCATACGCTTTAGCTTACCCGAAGCCGGAAATTACACGCTAGAACTCTACGACATCAGGGGCGCAAAAGTAAAAACCTTCGTTAGCGGCAAATCCGAAGCCCAAGAAGCAGTAGAACTGACCGTAGACGTGGCTGATTATGCCAAAGGAATTTATCTGCTAAAATTGATCACTGATAAAAAGACAGCTTCTAAACGCCTGCTGATCCAACGGTAAATCCAGCCAAATTTTGCCTCTGCATAAATAAAAAGCCTCTACTTAGGTAGGGGCTTTTTATTTATGCAAATCCGGGTATACCAATAAAAATCTATATATATCTTATGTAATTTAAGAAGATGGCGCATCTTACTGGTACAACTTAATCTACTGTTGTACAACCCTTACATCTACCATTATGAAATTTATTTTAAACTTAATTCTGGTGTTACTCCTAATCGGATGTGTTGCGCCCAAAAGCACCCCCTCAGCCACCATACCTCTTAGTATTAGCCGTACCAAACCCGTTGAGAGCCTAGATGCAAATACTTACCTTTTAGAAGAAGTAAGTAATGATAAAACGTATGGCTACCAGCAGGCCAATCCTATTAATGTAGGGGGCGTTAAAAATAACAGCGGCCCGCTCAACGAAAGAAGATTCCTGAATGCCTTACTGGGCCCAAATGGCGAAGAAATAAAATACGTACGGGTGGGCAGTTGTTGCCACTTTAAAACGCCGAACGGATTAATGGACAACACTGGCTTGCTGGACAAATATCGGATTAACTGGACCGGGAGCAGCGATACCTTATATATTTACATTAATATGTATGATGAAGGAGACCTAAAGATACCGGTTGGGTTGACCGCCAGAAAAAAGGAGTAACAGTAACTAAACTTTCTAAATGCGAGGCTGAATTATATAAACCTAAACCTGCTAAGTACCAATACAAAAATATATTAAACCATGCGTACTTGTTATGCGGCAAGCACCTATTGTGTTACTTGCCGGTTAGCAGAAGATTTTTTACACAAAGACCGAAGTGATGAACCAAAATATAACCATCAAATTTTGTCCGGACACTTATTAAATTTCAGAACTGAAAAAGGCTTTCATCAATACTCAGTTTGCGCAGGGCTAATTTTTATTTCTAAATTTTGCTATCTGCCCGGCAGTAACATTATCGGGTTTTTCGCCAAACGTTCTCCGGACATAGGTTAATACCTCCGCCAGTTGCTCGTCTTTCAGAAAATTAAATGCGGGCATTTGCTGATCTGACGTGTGCTTTTTTGCCCGCCCGGCGGAGCCCTGCAGTACCACTTGTATAAGATTCTCGGCATTGCCGTTTACCAGACTGGTGCCCCGCAACGCCGGGAAAGTCCCCGTAATGCCATTGCCGTCGGGTTTATGACAGGAAGCACAATACTTTTCGTAAAGTACCTGCCCAGCGGGTAACGCTACGCCTGCCGTAGAATTATTAGGTTCTACTTCTCTGCCCAGATTACTGGCAGCCGTGAGTTGAATATTATCCCTTTCCTCAATTTTAAATATTTTAATAATGCGGTCATCGGCAGATAGCGGATAACCTTTACCAGGGTTCCAGTCGCGGTTGCTCGTAGATACGTAAATATCGCCAGCCGGCGAAACACATACCGCCCTTAGCCGGCCGTACTGTTGGTCCAGCAATATTTTTTCTGACTCAATTGCGGTGCCAGCCTTATTTAGTTTAAGTACGCGCAAGTCGTTTTCTTTGAGCGTAACCAGTAAAAGCGCATTATTGAATTCCGGTATGGTTGTAGCTTTATAAAACGTCAGGCCCGCCGGGGCAATGGTGGGAGTCCAGGCTTTCAGGGGTTCGGTAATTGCCTGGTTATTATGGTACGCTTTTTCTGCCGGCAGGTCGATAAAGCCTTGCACCTGGGGCCAACCGTAATTATTACCCTTTTGGATTAAATTTACTTCATCGTCGGTGGCATCGCCGTGTTCGGCGGTATACAAAATTCCATTAGGGTTGTACACCATGCCTTGCGGCACCCGGAAACCAGAGGCCCAAACCGGGCTATGTTTCATCGGATTATCTGCCGGAATGGTACCATCCAGATTCAGGCGCAGCACTTTGCCGTTAAATGATTTTAGATCCTGGGCATTTTTAGCTTCTATGCCATCGCCGGTGGCCCACATAATTTTATTATCCGGCGAAATAACTACGCGTGAGCCCATGTGCCCGTAATAAGCCGGATATTCCAGTAATATTTTGGGCTGACTTAAAGCATCATTGGCATACACATAGCGCACCAGTTTAGAATAAATGCTGTCTTTTTTGAGGTAAGTATAATTCACAAATACATGAGGCTGCTTTTTAAACTGCGGGTGAATGGCCATACTTAACAAACCCAGCCTTTTCCGGTAAACGTCCGGAATTTTAATTAATATTTTGCGTTTGCCGGTAGCCGGGTCTATTTTGCTGATGGTACCATCCTGTTCGGTGCACCAAATTTGGTTGTCGGGGCCCCAGGTAATTTCCCAGGGCACCTGCAGGTTGGTAATAAGGGTACTTACGCCCAGCCGGGTAGCCTCTAAAGTAATTATTTGCTCAACGGTTATTGATTGGTTTTTACTAACCGGTAAATTACGGCGGGTTAAAGAGCTGCTTTTATAACAACCACCTAAAGCCAGGCCTATAAATATTAGCCAACTACCTAAAAAGCCGTTTCTAAAAATATTCATCAAATATTAAGGGTATCGGGAAATACGAAAAAAACTTTGTAAACCGGGTAAACCTTTGATTAGTATTTCGCTTCGGTAAAATATCCGTAAAAAACTTCACCCAATTGTTTCCCTAATAATTCCCAATCTTTACCAAACGGCGATTTTTTCAGGCCCGCAATCCAGTCGTAATTTAGTTCGTACACAAAGGCTTCAATGCCAAAGCGCTCCAGTAAACCCTCGCCAATGGTACCCGGATTTCTGAAATTGGTGCCGGTGCTGCCCTCGGTAAACCAGGTATGCCGGCGCAAGTGGGCTTCAAATATTTTCATGTTGGCCAAATATTTTTCCAGGTTGCCGTCGGGACGGCTGATGTGCAGGTTGCCATAGTTATCGTTGTGCAGATCGATGGCCAAATGAAGCCCTTTGCCTTGCTTTATCATGGCCCCAAACCAGGTTTCTAAAGCGTAATTTTCGGGTGCGTAAAAGGCATCGGCCGGTTTATCCCACTTCCGGTTTAAATCCATGCCCAAACCATTAAACCGCGACCGGCCCCTGGCTACGGCATCTTTATTGGCCATAGGCAAAATATAAAGGCAATATTTTTTGAAGTAGCGGGCGGCATTCTGGTTGTCAGTTAGTAAACTGCGGATTAAACCCTGCACCACCCAATTGCCGCCCGCCTCGAAACCATGCGCCCGGGCCCGTAAAAAAATACGATACGGTGCGTTGGGACTGCCTAGCCGGATTATTTCCAAAGAGCGTCCTTCTACGGTTTTGCCAATGGTAGTTATTTGTACCTGCGGTTTATTTTTGATTTCGTTTAATAATTTATCCAGGTCGCTTATGCGGTACGGTTCTACCGAGGCAATATACATGCCCTTGCCTTCCATGAGCAGCTTAACTTTTAACCGGTTGCCGCTAATTACTTCGGTCGGAATGGTTTTCCAGTTAACTCCATCCGGCGACACATAGCATTTAGTTTTGTCCGTAAGCGGCGAAGCCCACCGTCCATTCCAAACATTATCGAAGTTACTCATAATAAGCGTTTGGGTAGATCCGGGTTTGGCCTGCACCTGGAAATGAAAATGACTGTTGGCCCGGTTAGTTGAAGATCGCTCGTAGTCGTAAACCAGACTAATCTGAATAGCGCCCGATGAATCTACGCTATAATTCAGCGGTGAAGCGTTTTCAAAAGCGGTATTAATAAATTCAAAAGTGGTATTTACTGGGTCTGGACTAATATTGGCCGGCTTCATATTTTTAGGCTTGCCTATATTATTTCCGCTACCGGTATTGATAGTCCTGGCTGGTAAAACGAGCCAGCTTAATATTACCCAGCTTACTAAAATTATCTGTTTAAATAGCATACATATTAAGTTTTAGGAAAGGCAGGAATTTACCGGAAAGCTGATAGCTGTTAAGCTTTCCGGCAAAAACCTACTTAAATTATTGGTGACTTTGCCGGATTGGAACAAAGCATATTATGGTAATATTTTTCTTTTATCGCCTTAAAATAAGCGGCTATAAGAAATAAATTAACTTGCGTGTTTACTAAAATGTATAACCCGGATTCTGCTGGATTCCCTTGGGATTTACATTTATCTGGCTCTGCGGAATTGGGAATACCAGGTGATGGTCGTCTACGGTTAGGGTACCTTTAAAATGATTATTCATTACTTCCAGGGCGCGGCCGGTGCGTACCAAATCGAACCAGCGGTGGCCTTCAAAAGCCAGTTCTACCTGGCGTTCGTGCTCCAGGGCCAAGAAGAAAGCCCGGTAATTTAACCCGTTGGGCAACGGTTCCAGATTAGCCCTTTTCCGGATCGCGTTTACCTGGTTATAGGCTTCCTGGGTAGGTCCTTGGTTTTGCTCGTTCAAAGCTTCGGCGTACATCAGCAACACATCGGCGTACCGTATTACCGGCCAGTTGTTATCAGCGTCGCCGGCGGCAAAGGGTTGGTCGCGGTATTTAATCGTATACCGGTCCTGTACCGTAACGCCGTTTTTCACGTAGCTTTCGGCTAAAGAACTGGCTTTACGGGCATCGTTCGGTTCGTAAGCTGCCGCAATATCGGTGGTAGGTAAATTACGCCCCGAGGCAAAGCCCACGCCGGTTACGGCCGTTTCGGAATTCCAGGGCGCAAACTGGCTGTAAAAACTGCTGCCCGTGCCGGTACCACCTTTCTTAAACTGCACTTCAAAAACAGACTCCACGTTGTTTTCGTTGGCGGGTCCCCACAAATTGGCGTAAACCGGCACCAATTGGTAAGTGTTCAGGTCTATTACTTCTTTTAATTTACTTACTGCCGCCGGGTAATCTTTGCGGGTAAGGTAAACTTTACCCAACAAAGCCAAAGCGGCTCCTTTGGTAGCCCGGCCAATATCTTTGCCGGTATATTTTTCGGGCAGGTTGGGGGCGGCTTCGTTTAAATCTTTAATAATTTGTTCGTAAACCACCGCCGTAGCTACGCGGGGTTGCGCATACCCCTCCTCTACCGATTTGGTTTCCTTTAGCACCAAGGGCACATCGCCAAAAATCCGAACCATATTAAAGTACATCAGGGCCCGCAAAAATTTAGCTTCGCCTATAAACCGGTTCTTCAGGGTTTCGTCCATAGTTACCGGCACAATGCGGTCCAGCACCACATTGCACAACAAAATACCGCGGTAATTATCGTTCCAGGTAGAATTAATAATGCTGTTAGAGGCGCTGGTTTTAAATAAATCTATTTCGGCATCGGGTAAATTGCCGCCTACTTCTACGTTCATGGTGTGGTCAGAGCGTACTTCGCCCATTTGCCAGTACGCGTAGCGGTATTGGCCTTCTAGCTGCAAAGTGGCGTAGGCCGCATTTACGGCTACTTCCAGGTCTTTGGCATTGCGGTAAAAGTTTTGCACGTTGGCATTAGATACAGGCGCTATTTCTAAAAAACTATCGCTGCAAGCGCTTAATAGTAATCCCATTAAGCTTATGATGTATATTTTGTTTTTCATAACCATTTTGGTAAATATTAAAAAGCCTTGCTTTAGAAAGTAACGTTTAAGCCCAGCGTGTAAGAGCGGGCAACCGGATAACCATTAAAGTCTACACCCGGAACCAGCGGGCTGGTACCCTGAAAACTCTGCTCGGGGTTATAGCCCAGGTATTTGGTAAAAGTATGGGCGTTCTGTACGCTAAAAGAAAGGCTGGCATTTTGCACCGGCACGTGGTTAAACAAAGTTTGTGGCAGCCGGTACCGCAGGTTTATATTCCGGATACGCAGGAACGAAGCATCCTCTATCAGCAAAGATGTAACATAAGTTAAATTACCGCCGGTTGGCACCACATTGGCCCGCGGAGTTTTGCCGTCGCCGGGGTTTTCCGGCGATTGCCAACGGCCCAGCACATCGCGCCGGCTGTAGCTCCAGCTTACCAGACCAATATTTCTGCGCGATCCGTTCAGGAGTTCAAAACCTTCGGCTCCATCTATCAGCACGCTTAAACTTAAATTTTTGTAGCCAAAGTTATTCGTCAGGCCATAGGTAAAATCCGGGTGGTTGTTACCAATAATAGTTACATCGGCCCCGGTAATTTGCCCATCGCCATTTACGTCGCGGTATTTTAAGTCGCCGGGCTTAGAACCGCCGGCTCCCCGCACTGCCGGGCTGCTATTTACTTCGTCCTGGGTTTGGTAAATACCAATTACTTCGTAGCCGTAAAAACTGCCAATGGGTCTGCCAATTTGGGTAATGTGGGTATTGGGACTAAAAGAAGGGCTGCGCGAAATAATCGGGTCGCCGGCCGGGCCTAGCGCCAATACTTTGTTTTTATTAAAAGAAATATTGAAATCGGTGCTCCAGGTAAAATTATTAATTAGGTTTTTTGAGCTTAAAGCAAATTCCCAACCTCTGTTATTTACCTTACCAATATTTTGCAAAGCACTGGTAAAACCCGTAGACGAAGGAACTGGCACGCTGAGTAATAAATCCGAAGTATTTTTATTGTAATAATCTACGGTTAAGGAAAGTCGGTTCTGGAATAAACCAATATCTAAGCCTAAATCCAATTGGTCCATTACCTCCCAGCCTAAATTTTGGTTACTGATAGACGAAGGCTGCAAGCCGTTTACAATACTGCCGGTGCCCGCACCAAACACATACCGGTTGGCCGACAACAAGCCAATGTGGCTATAATTACCAATGGCATTATTACCGGCTAACCCGTAGCTGGCCCGGATTTTCAGGTCGCTAACGGGGATAATGTTTTTCATAAATTCTTCCTGCGCCACATTATACCCCACCGATGCCGACGGGAATGTACCCCATTTATTGCCGGTGCCAAACCGTGAAGAACCATCGCGCCGGATAGTAGCAGTAAATAAATATTTAGATTTATAGCTGTAGTTAATCCGGCCCAGGTAAGACAACAAAGACCACTCTGCCACCGAAGTACTACCGGAAGTTACCTGCCCGGCATTAAGGGTAGTTACCAGGTCGTTGGGAAAGTTAGTGGCCGATAAGCTGGCCACCTCGCCGTACGATTTCTGATTCGTAAAGCCCACCAGAGCGGTAATGGAATGGTCGTTAAAACTGCGCTCGAAGGTAAGGGTGTTCTCGTTAAGCAACACTATATACCGGCTGGAACTGGCACTGCCCAAAGGAACTACCGGCGCCATAATACCGTCGCGGCCCAAATCTGAGGGATGATAAGAACTGGTCCGGGAATCAGAATAATCGGTACCGAACGAAGTTCTAAAGTTTAAACCTTTTACAATGGCATATTCCCCAAATACGGTGCCCAGGGTCCGGAAAGTGGCGGTACCACCTTTCATTTTTTCGGCAATGGCTACCGGATTTTCAATAATGCCGGTTACGTATGGCGAAGCGCCCAATTGCGTAGTAAATGTGCCATCGGGGTTATAAACCGGAATAGTGGGTGCCAGCGCCAGCGCCGAGGCCAGAATACCGCCCGTAAATACCTGATCTTCTACCGGTAAAATATCGTTGGTGGCATAAGATGGGGTTAAGGTTACACCCAGTTTAATTTTATCGGATACTTTGGTATCCAGGTTAAACCGGAAAGAATACCGCTCGAAACCCGTATTAATAACTACGCCCTGCTGGTTAAAGTAACTGCCCGAAATTAAAAACTGGGTGTTATCAGTACCGCCCGAAGCGCTTAATTCATAATTCTGGATAGGAGCAACTCTAAAAACGGCATCTTGCCAGTCGGTACCTTCGCCCAAAGTTTCCGGATTCATAAACATGGGCGGAATCTGAAATCTATCCGGGCGCACGCTGTTGGGATCACTGGCTTTACCGCCGGCATCTACCCAGGCATTATTACGCGATTCAATATTATACGCCGCGTACTCGCGGGCATTAAGCATATCAATTTTATTTGCTACTTCCTGCACCCCGTAATAAGTGTTTAAATTTATTTTGGGTTTACCAGATTTGCCGCGTTTGGTGGTAATAATTACCACACCGTTGCTTCCGCGCGAACCGTAAATAGCCGCCGAAGATGCATCTTTTAATATTTGGATTGATTCAATGTCGTTGGGATTAATGGTAGAAAGCGGGCTCATATCGCGGTTATAGCCGCCTTCTACCGGAAAGCCATCTATTACGTACAGGGGTTCGTTGCCTGCTCCAATCGATCCGGTACCTCTAACCCGCACGGTTACACCACCACCCGGCGTGCCCGATCTTTGCGCCGCTTGTACCCCGGCCACCTGGCCCGCAATAGCCTGATCTACTCCGGCTAAGGGCTGGTTCTCGATACTTTTAGTAGATACGGTGGCTACGGCGCTGGTAATATTGGCTCTTTGCTGGGTACCATAACCTACTACCACTACTTCTTTCAGGTGCTGGGTATCTTCAGATAAAGTTACATTGATAACTGTTTGGCCGTTAATAGCTACCTCCCGCGTAGTAAAACCAATAAACGAAAATACCAAAGTACTGGCGTTATCTGGCACCTCTATGCTATAAGTGCCGTCAGATAAAGTGGTAGCACCAACGGTGGTCCCTTTTACCAGAACCGTTACACCGGGCAAAGCATCGCCGCTAACCGACCTTACTACCCCGGTTATGCGGGCCAGTGGGCTCAAAGCCTTGACGCCGGAATTTGCGGGCTCGTATTTAAGACTTTTGGTTTTTTGCGGCCGCAAATGAATATTATTATTTATTTGTCTGAATTCTAAGCGGTTGCTGGTAGTTACCTTTTCTAATATTTGTATAAGGGGCTGGTTATCGGCTTTAACTGAAATACGGCCAACGTGCGCTACCTCCTGCTCTACCAACGTAAACCGGAAATTTGTAAGTGATTCTACAGCCTGAATAAATTCTTTTAGCGAAACGTTGCTGAGGTTTAAAGAAATTTTTGTTTTGCTCAAGTTCTGCGCCGGGGCGCTATCGGCCAGTACCACCGACAGAGAGAGGAAATAAACCAAAAGTCCGGGCAATAGGATTTTTGCTACCTGTGGCGGTAGGTAAAGTAATTTTTGTTTCATAAATTTGAGCTTTAGATTTTTTAGTAAAATAAGGTAAGCCCCTCGTGTAGAGTGCGTATGCGCCAACATAAGTACTTAGAGGGCTAAGGCCGTTAGGTTTCTTTCCGGAAGCCTAACGGCTATTTTTTTAAGTCTTTCTTAGCATAGGTTAATCTTCTTTAATTAAAGTTTAGTATTATTTTATTTTCTTTTTTCACGTAGCTAAAGTCTTTCACGTAGCTGATGCCGGTAAGCACATCTGCCAAGGTTTGGTTATTGTATTCGCCGGTATAATTCCAGTTTTCGTTTGCGGCCGGCACTTTGCCTGTTAATTGAATAGTTACTCCGTACCAGGTTTCCAGCCGTTTAACTAATTCGGGCAAACTGGCCTGGTTAAAATATAAGATACCTTGCCGCCACCCCAAAACTTCCCGGGTATCAAATTGCTCCAGCTTAAACCCAGCTTTTTCTTTATTATAAATTAACTGCTGGTTAGGGCTAAGCTTGGTTAATAAGCTTTTATGATCGTTAATATTTTTGTCTATCTTAACCAGGCCCGTAGCCAAGGCCACCGAAATGTTGGGTTCATTTGGGAGGTAAACAATATTAAAGGAGGTGCCTAAAGCGGTAGTAGCAATGGGGCCGGTTTTAACCACAAAAGGCCGGTTTTTATCTTTGGCTACTGCAAAAAAAGCTTCGCCCTGTAATATTATTTCGCGCTGATTAGCCGGGAAATGTTGCCGGTAAATTATTTTGCTCCCACCGTTTAGGGTAATAATAGAGCCATCTTCTAAGTTTATTATTTTTTTATGACCGGCCGGCGTTTCCACTACCACGAGTGCAGACGCGTTACGTTCCTTAAGGTTTTGGTAAACGAACAGGCCAATTAAACAAAGGGGTAATAGAATAGCAGCCGCTACTTTATACCATCCCGGCCAACTCTTTACCGCTTCCACTTCTTCGGTTCCGCTGATTGTTTCGGCGCCCGATACTTCCATGTAGGGCGGTTTCTGGTGGATAGAAGCTTTTATTTTGGCCAAGATGGCGGCCGGTTCGTGTTCGGATGATGGTATGATTTGCTCTTTTTCGGCTTGCGCCCAAATAGTAGCCAATTCTTGCTCCTGCCTATTGCTTGCTTCGCTGTTTTTAAACCAATCCAACACCTCCTGTTCTTCGGCCGGGGTACATTCGTTCTTAAAGAACCGCTCTAGCTTCTGACTATCCATGCTGTTTTAACTGGTTTTATACTAATACAATTAAAAAGCCTGTAGCACCACCTCTTACCCGAAAAATATTTTTTTGCCTTTGGTTTTTCTTTTATTTAATTTAACCTACTTATTCTATAATTATTTATTTAGGCTGTTGTTGGGTTAAACTTAAATAATATGTAACCACCTCAAATTTTTATTAAGCAGCTAACTGTTCTAAAGCACTTAATAATTTTGTCGGCAGCAGCAGAAAATATTTAGCTCTAGCCAGCATATTAAAAATTTAAGAAAACATCAAGGCAAACAACCCGGATTATTTAGCTATGAAATAAAAATGCAATCGGAGCCCAAGGACTATTCGCTACAAGACGTTAATGCACTTGCCAATGGGAATGAAGCTGCTTTTGATAAGCTTTATTATTGCCTGGAGCCGAAACTTTATGCTTTTGCCTTAAAACTGCTACACAACAAAGAAGAAGCCGAAGAAGTAGTACAAGAAGTATTTCTGAAAGTTTGGGAACACCGCGCAGCCATTAATCCGGAACAAAGCTTTGATAATTACCTTTTTAAGATTGCCAAAAACCTGGTTTATAACAAAGCCAAGCGCCGGGTGTATGAGCATGCGTACACCAAATACCTGGCCGCTAAAAATTTTGCCGAAGATTTTACCGAAAACGAAATCCGGTACAATGAATTAAGCACGCAGGTAAAAGAAATAATTGAATCGCTGCCGCCGGTGCGCAAACAGGTATTTACCCTTAGCCGCTTAGAAGGATTTACCAACCAGGAAATTGCCGATAAACTGAACACCAGTAACAGCAACATCGAAAATCATTTAAATAAAGCTCTCCGACTATTTAAAATGGGCATCGTTAAACTGCTCCTGCTCCATTTTTTCACCTCCTAACTCAGCCTTTTTTACCGGTGGTTTAGCCCAAAGCTATCAGGCTAAGGGAAATTTACGTATTCAAAAGAAAATATATGAAGATAAAGGAAGTAAAAAGAGCCATTCCAAAAGAATATTCTGGGTTACCTGCCGGTTAGTTTCCTCCGGAATAACGGAGATAAGTGGTTACATAGTAGCTTAAAATCTTTTTACCGGTCTAAATCTCCTATAATATTCTTAGCCTCACGCCTATGGTGTTTAGCCTTACATTATAATTTTACATTCCGCTGCATTTTACCAGCCTACTATTTTCCTTAACCTTTTTGTAACGCTTCCCGATTGTATATTACAGCATTTGGGGTATTATTTTTAGGGCAAAGGCTAATTATATTAAACAGCTTTATATATATTGGACTTCCCCATTCTAATATAAACTATGAAGCGAAGAACGTTTGTCAGAAACGGGTTGCTGGTTTGCGCTACCCCCTTGGTTCCGGTATTTATGTCTGATAGCTGGGCCCTAAACCCACCTGCTGCTAAACGGGAAAAGCCCGACTGGCTGGTAAAAATGATTAAGCTTAACGACGAGCGGGTAGCCGGAAACCGGAAGTACCAGGTTACAGATAATAAACATCCGGCTTACGGTGGCATATTAGATGGCAACGAAATTGCCCACGCGCACGGCGTTACTTCGTTTCTGCAAGCAGGTTTGTGTGCTTTGGTAAGTAAAGAATCGGCTTATTATAATAACAAAGCTTTAACCGCCGATTTGATGCTGGCGGCCAATTACCTCTTAAAACTGCAACATTCTGATGGCACCATCGATTTATTTTCGACTAACTTTCATTCTACCCCCGATTTAGCATTTATTGTAAAGTGGCTTTGCCCGGGATATAAATTATTGGTGCAAAGTTCAGTGCCCAACAAAAAAACGCTGGTGCAACCTTTAAGCGAATTTCTGCAAAAGGCGGGCAAAGCTTTAACGGTGGGTGGCATTCATACGCCCAACCACCGCTGGGTTATTTGCTCGGCGCTAGCCCACCTGTATACCATCTGGCCCGAACCGGCCTACCGCCAACGGGCCGAAACCTGGCTCAACGAAAAAATTGACCTGGATTCCGACGGCCAATACGAGGAAAAAAGCAGCTACATCTACTCATCGCTTAGCGACCGGGTACTCATTTCTACGGCCCGCGGCTTTAACAAACCCGAATTGCTGGATTACGTGCGCAAGAACCTGGAGATGACTCTTTATTATATTCACCCGAACGGCGAAATTGTAACGGAAGCTTCGGGCCGCCAGGATAAAGCTATTGTGGGTACCCTCGAAAATTATTATTATCCTTGCCGGTACATGGCCCTTAAAGACAAAAACGGCCGGTTTGCCGCCGTTTGCCGCCTGATAGAAGAAACAGCATTTCCCAAGACCGTCGGCTTTCTTTATTATTTCCTCGAAGATCCAACATTGTGGCAAGAATTACCTCCAGCAGAAGCCTTACCCACGAGCTACGCCAAAACTTTTCCGAATTCGGGGTTAACCCGGATCCGGCGCGGAAATTATGATGCCTCTATCCTGGTGAATAACCCGGTATTTTTTACCATGCATAAAAAAAATGCGGTTTTACAAGGAATCCGGCTGGCGAGTGCTTTCTTTGGTAAAGGGCAATTTTCGGCCACGGATTACCGTGAAGAAAACGGCACTTATTACTTAGAAAGCTCTTTGGAGGGACCGTACTACCAACCTTTTCCGGCCGATAAAATTCCGGGCGATGGCGAGTGGGCCAAAATGCCGCGGGAACAGCGACCGCAATCGGAAGTGCAAAAATTAAAAACAACTATTGCGATCCGGGAAATAGCAAATGGGTTTGAACTGGAACTGGATATACAAGGAACCGACCATGTGCCTTTGGCGCTGGAACTTATTTTCCGGCCCGGCGGCCAGTTGGCGGGCGTAGAAGCCCACGGCAACATAGCCGAGGCTTACTTCTTAAAATCCGGCCAAGGCACTTATACGGTAAACGGCGAGCAAATTACTTTTGGCCCCGGCATTTACCAGCACAAGTGGATAGAGATTAGAGGAGCCTTACCTAAAACAAATGCACCCACAATATTTTTAACGGGCTTCACACCTTTTAAACAAAAAATCCGGATTACTTAAAATTTACCGGCAACAGGCCTATACGGCTTATCTAGGCTGGTAGTCTTGTATGATTTTTTAACTGCTTATTTTCACTTTTAATCTCTATAATAGCCACTGGTATTTAAACCAGCGGCTATTTTGGTTTTAATATTTATTGCCCCATAACCAACCGGGTTTGTGCCGTAGCTGTGTCAGCATCCTGCAACTGAATGCTTAAAGCACCTTTGGGGCGCGCCTGTCGGTCTATAGCCAGCGTAATCTGGTGAATGCCTTGCGGAAGCTCGGTAACGACACCTTGTTCGGTTAGCTTAAGCGGTTTTTGGCCGGCCCAGGCAGCTATACCGGCCGTTGAATTAAAGTTTAGGCTTACATTACCTTTGTTTAGAACTTCTACATCGAACCGCACCAGGCTATATTTTTTTTCTCCTTGCTGCCCCGCCACCGGTAATTCTTCCAAGGGTAAATCGCCGGCTACTTTGCTGTAAACCGGCAAAACCGGTAATTTGGTATTGGCTTTTACCAGAGAATTTAAACCTTCGGCGTTTAGTTTATTTGTTACTTCTTTACCGCCAGTTACAGCTTCCCAGCGCCGGACAAACCGGGCGGTAGGTACGCGGTATTTACCCGATTCGCCGAGTTTAGAAAGGAAACTAACTAAATTCATAAATTCTTGTTTTTCCAGTCCGGCTGTTAAGCCCGGCGGCATTAAAGAACCCGGAATTTTTTCGAGTTTGCTTATCTGGCTTTTAGCAATAGCCACGCCTTTACCACTGGCATCGCGCATAACAATTTCAGAAGCGCCATTACTTACCAGGTATCCCATCATTTCGCTACCGTCAGTTTTACTTACCCGTTGCAATTCGTAGCCTTCTTTAATGGAATTAGACGGATAAAGAATAGAATTAATAATGGTTTCTACTGGCGAACTGGTTCCTAAACTACTCAAATCCGGACCAATTTGGCCGCCGGCTCCGCCAATAGCGTGGCAAGTACCGCAATTGATTTTCCGGAATACGGCTTCGCCCAAGTCTGGATTAGCGTTGCCTTTTACGTCTATCGCCAGCCGGTTTATATCCTGGCTGCTTAACTGCTGCGGCATGCGTTCGGTAGGCATAACGCCACCGGAGGCTTCCAATGCTTTGGTCAGGCTTAAAATTTCAGCATTTTTCTGGCGCCCCCAAGGTATCTGGGCCTGAAATATCGGCCGGATGGCTTTTGCCGTATTAGCTGGCATTTTTTTGGTCAGCAGTTCATCGGCTAATAATTGGGTAGCTTGCTTGTTTCCTAAAAAAGCCTGCATTAAATCAGTAGCATCTGTTTGGGCGGGCATGGTGCGTAATACATCGGCCGCTAAACGGGCCGCTTGCGTTTCATTTACAGAAACCAGTTGCGCCGCCGCTAAAAGCCGTAAATCTGCTGGATTTTTACCTTTGACCAGTTCTATTAAATATTTTTCGCCTTTGGTTTTATCTAAAGTAATTAAAGCCGCTAAAGCCGCTTTTCTAATATTTTTATCACCTTTTTGCACCAGGCTGGTTAAGCGGGTTTGTTGGTCATTCAGGTGCCAGTAACCAATTAACCGGGCGGCATTTATTACCACGGCTTCGTCGTCGCTGGAGGTAAAATTAGCTACCCGGTTTAAATTTTTATCGGGCTTACTATTGCGTTGCCGGGCAGCTTCGGCCAAAGCACCTAACTGCGCCGCAATACTTTTGCTTTGGGCACTGTTACCGGCTACGGCCATATCAAACAAAATATTCAATTCTGCGGTTTTGCCGCGCTTGGCAATGGCATTTAATACATCGGGGTGATAGACTTCGGGCACCTGGTTTTTCTGGTAAAGTTGCACCAGGTGGGTTACGGCCTCCGGGTTATTTACCGATTTTAAAGCAAAAGCCGTTTTCTGGGCGCTACCTAAAAATTCCGGTTCGGTTTTTAGGCGAGCCATTAAGGCCGGTTCTAATTCCCGCATGGTTTGCCACAAAGCAAAGTCCAGAAACTCGTCCATAGGTTGGTCTAAAACGGCAAGTGCCGTCCGGGCAGTTTCGGCCGTTGGTACTTTCCGGAGGGCAATAATGCCTTCAAGTCGTACTTGCGGATGCTTGTCGGCCACGGCTTTTGTCAGGATCGCGGGCACATTCTTGATGTCCTTATGCCATAGCTGCAGGGCGCGCAAACCGGCCGCCCGGGCTTTGTGGTTTTGGGCATTTAAGAGGCTCAGCAACAAAGGTTCATTCACTACCTCTAAAGCTTGGTGCACCCACAGGGCCTCCAGTAAGTGGTGTTCGTAATCGGCATTATTTTTATCTAAGTCATTAACCCACTTTTGCAAGGCCGGCACTACTTCTTTGGCACCGCGGGCTTTTAAAACTTGTTTGGCTTGCGCACGGGTCCAATCTTCAGGTAATTTTAATGCCTCTAAAAGTTCCGGAACCGATGCCTTGGTTAACTGGGGCCTTTTAACCAAAGGCCGGTTTTTAGCCACTATACGCCAGATGCGGCCGTGTTGCTGGTCGCGGCGCGGATCGTGAAAATCTACTTCGCCGTGCTGAATAATGGGGTTATACCAGTCGGCTACGTAAATAGCACCGTCCGGCCCAACCGAAATATCTACCGGCCGGAAAGCCACGTGGTCGGTCCATAATAAATCTTCGGTTTGTTTAGAGGCATAGCCGCTACCCTGCTCTTCCAGCCGGAAACGGTTAATGCGGTTAGCCCGGAAATCGTTGGTAATAACACTGCCTTGCCACGCCTCCGGCAAATGCCGACCCGATATTACTTCTAATCCGCTATGTTTAGGCTGCCCTGGGTTTAAACCCCGAATAATTCTTTCGGCTCCCGGCGAAGTAACAAAGGTGGCTCCCGGAAATCCATAATTTATGCCTTCATTACCGGCCCCATCGGTCAGGAAAGACTGCCCCCAACGGTCGAACTGCAACCCCCACGGATTGATTAAACCTTTGGCGTAAATACTTAAATCTAAGTTTTTAGGTCGTAGTTGCCAAACGCCGCCGCCTTCCAGGCGCTTAATGCCCGCCGGCGTTTCTACGTGGCTATAAATATAAATAGATTGATTGAAGTACAGACTGCCTTCCGGCCCCCACCGAAACGTATGAATCAGGTGGTGGGTATCGGCGGTGCCAAAACCGGTTAGTACCACACGCCGCTGGTCGGCCTTTCCGTCGTTGTTCGTATCGGCAAAATGTAATATTTCGGTAGAATTGGCTACGTAAACGCCGCCATCACCCGGCAATATACCGGTAGGCGTTAGCAAACCTTCGGCAAATATGCTCGATTTATCGGCCTTGCCGTCCCCGTTGGTATCTTCCAGCACAAAAATTTTATCGTTGGCTTGTTCGCCGGTTTTCAGGTGCGGATAAGCCGTGCTGCTTACTACCCACAAACGTCCATCGGCATCCCAATTCATTTGAATAGGTTTAATTACCAGCGGTTCGGCGGCAAACAAGGTTACTTCAAAGCCATCGGCAATTTTAAACGAGGCTAATTCATCGTTTGGGTCGGGTATTTCTTTTGACCCCATCTGGTCGGCCATAGCGGTAATCAATAATACCCCCGGAATAATTAAAAGGCCAATACCCCATTTTAAAGCAGCGCCCCGCTTGCGCCTTGTCTGCTTTGGCTTAATATTTTCCTTTCTATTAAATATCGCAGACCAAAACTTATATTTTTTAGCTTTTAACTCTTTCATGCTATTTAATGGGGGTAAGCTGATAAATAATGGATTGGGGCACCCGGTTTAAGGCAATTTGTCCTTCGAGCCACGTAATAATAATATTCAAATCTTCTAGTCCTTTGGCGTGCCGCCCTTGTTCGTGCGCCCGGAAACCCAAAATATACGTTCGGTTTTGCGGACGATATTGTTGAAAATACAATTCATTCTTTTTGAAGATAAAATTGCGCAGTTGGTTTACCTGGTTAACAGTTGCTCCCTGGCTGATGATTACACCTTTTTTCCAGTCGCTCGCCGAAGCCGTAGCTACCGGGATATTATTGGCCGTTAGTGCGTAAATCCCTTTTTTAAGGCCGGTAATTTTAAGCGTTGGTGCCTGATCCGTTACACTATTTACCGGTTGCGGCAAAGGCAAATAATTCTCATCGAGGGTAAACCGCAGCACATTTTTATCCAGTCCAGCCGAAAGAATTTTAACCGGGGCGTTTGCTTCGCTGGCTTTTTTAGATAAATTGATGATAGCCGAATTATTCCGCGACGGTAAGCCCAAACTGTTTTCGAGAGTAGTAGCCAGATAATAATAACCGGTTTCGTTCAGGTGCACGCCGTTATCAGTTATTTTTTCTTTTTGGCTTATTTGCTGCAGGGGCTTAAAAATATCGAGGTACAATTTGCCACCAGCAGAGGCTTTTTTGGCAATAGCCGCGGCATACGTTTCCAGCATGGCATTTCGTTGCGCAGTTTTTTCGGGTGTTTCGGCGGCTATTACCGGAATAGGTGACAATAAAACGGCTTTTGCACCCAACTGGTCTATTTTTGCGAGCAGTTTGGTTAAGCCTTCTTCAAAATGCGAAAGCCCTTCTTCCCCGGCCTGGGCTTCAATGCTCCCGTATGCCACAAAAACAACGGTGGGCTGGGCCTTGGTTAATTGCTGTAATAATAAATCATAAGCACTCGGCGAAGAAATATAGCTCCGGGCCTCACCCCAAACAGTGTCGCCGGTCCAGCCGATGTTCCGGAAAGTAACATGCCGGTTAGGCCAGCGGGTTGTCAGAGCCAATTCCAGATAGTTGTAAGGCAAATCATTTTCAAAAAGCGAATTACCCACAAATACTACCCGATCGCCATCTTGTAATTCAAATTGCGCAGTGGGTTTAGCAGTCCCGGTTACATTAGGTTGAGCCATAACCACTGGGTAAGGCAGAAAAAATATTATAAATAAAAAAGAACCCAGAATGGCCGGCACCTTTCTCATGTATGTATGGCTTATAATTTTATAGGCTTTGCTCCTTTTGAAGCAGCTAAATGTAAAAACTTTATAGATTACAGCACAAATATTAACTAACAAAGAAGCAATATTTTATTAATTTCTAGTGAAAATTCTACTCCAATTCAAAAATTCACTAATGTGCACTGGCTCTATACCTTTTTAAATGCCAGCTGTAATACATAAATAGTTAAATATAATAGTTTTATGCAGGTAAGATTAAAAGTAATTTTCTTGGATTAGTAAATAGATGTAAAAGCTAAAACCACTTACTTTATTCAGTAAATATTCTTATTACCGGGTTACTTATTTGAGTAGGCGATTTATTTCTACGCCGTAACCGTTTATTTTGAGATAATCTTTATATACCTCCACTATAGCAAAGGCATTCTCGTCTTTTTCTACCATGCCTTTAAAAGTTACATAATGTTTGCCCTGGTCGTAATCGTAACCGCCTTCGTGGGCATGACCATTAAAATAAGCTTTAACGTTGGGATAACTCTCTAGAAGTTGTTTCACTGCTTTGTCGTTCCAGAGGTTTAAATTGCCGTTTACCGGTGAAACCGGGTGGTGACAAAATACTACCACCTGCTCTTTAGCTTTGCGCGCGCCAGCTAACTCTTTTTTTAACCATTTAATTTGGGTTTCACTTAACTCGCCGTTCCAGGGCTGGGCATTGGGTGCACCTTTGCTTTTTAGTTCTTCTAATCGGTGTTGGGCCAGAACGTAATTTTTGCTACCTTCTTTATTGCCCAATACACTAATGTCATTGCCATTTATAATAATAAAGCGCCAGCCCGCTGGCTTTAAAACATAATATTTTTCTTTTAAACTTAAGTATTGCGGGGCCTTTTCAATTTGGCTGGGCTCTCCCGTAAAATCATGGTTGCCTAAAGTATGATGTAGCGGCATGCGTAACTGACCCGTAATTTTATTCAGGGTATCAAAGCTCCGGGCATCACGGTCAATAAAATCGCCTAAACTTACCACAAACTTTACCTGTTGCTGATTAAATATGGTAACTGCCTCCCGGAGCTTTTGCAGCGATGCACTATAATACCGGGAGCCATTATTTTCGCAGTCGCAATACTGTACATCAGCTATCACCCCAAATGTAAAAAGTGGTTTCTCCTGCTTTTGAGCATAAATAAATTGCGGTATAGCAAGTAAAATCCAGATGAAACCCAAAGTGAAGTTCTTTACCATAAATAGTCTTTAAATTGATGGCGACTTAAAAGCGGATTTATTAATTTATTGGACAATTTTATTTAGCTTTAACTAAAGGAGTAACGCTTTCTGAAATAAATATTTTTTAATAATCTAATTAAGATTAAACTTTTGCTATTAAAGGAGAATGTTTTACCGTCCCAGGTTATAACCAATTTGCCGGGTGCGGCCGTTTGCTTTAACTTCTAGTGCTAACTGGGAGGCTCCTACACCATGTTTACCTTTTAGTTTAACTTTTACCTGCGGCGGCGTGCCGGTATAAGGAGCCACAACGGTAATAAACCGAATACCTTTCTCCGGATTTTCTTTTTGAATGCGGTACCGAAACGCCGGCCGGGGTTCTTTTTTGGTATAAACAAACGACACCTGCCCCTCTTCTGCTTCCAGCTTCAGGCCCGGCTGCTGCTGGGTTTGCACCCATACATTCCAGCCTTCGGCAAAATCGGTGCGTACCGTCAATTGTTCTTCTTTAAAAACGGCCTTGCCGGGGGCAAGCTGAAAATGCAAATCAATATCGCCGGTGCCGGTGCCCAACGCTTCGTCTACAATTATAAAATATTTTTTATCTACAAAAAACACGGCCCGGCGATGCGTTAGGTTGGGGTAACTTGCATTTTCTACGACCAGCACATCTAAATCTTGGCCGGGCTGCCAAAGTAACTGTTTGGGAGCATAAGCCGAGTTGGCTCCATTTAAAGTTAAGGTTTGATGCACTTTGGTTTGCCGGAACCAGGCCCGGTTTTCCGGATCGCCGCTATAAATATAACTGCCGGCATCGGGCATCAGGTGGCGCCCACCGGCATACAGTTCAAAGGTGCCGTTATCGGGTTGCGAATGGCCGCCGCCGTCCGGGCCACATTTCAAAACCAGGCAAATATCATGGGGGTCCCAGCCGCTGCGCATGGAGTATAAGCCGCTTTTACTTAAGGCAAAAGCCGTTTGGCCGGGTACTTTTCCTTCTTGACCACTCGTAGCCAGGTACAGAAAATCCGGCCGGTTAAATAATTTTGCCCAGCTTTTTAGTTCGTTCCAGTACTGACCGGGCTTACCCGACCAGGCATCGCCAAACTGGGGGGTGGTGCCATCGCCGAAACCCAATTTAAGGGGTACTTCGCACATTTTTTCGATTACCTGGGTATAATTGGGAGTAAATGCCTGCTGTTTGTTGTTCTGGCCAGCCAGTTGGTAAGTGCGTAAAAACCAATCGATGCAGCCCATGTGGTAACCAAAGGCCAGTTCGCGCTGGTGGCCGTCGGGGTATACCTGGTTTTGGATTTCCTGGTTAAAGCGCCGGATAGCTTCGGCGGTCCAGGTTTCTGATTCTTTAAACTCCGGAAAAGTAATTGCGATAAAAGCCATGCCTTCGGCTTCCATTAACCCCCAGTTACTACCCTTGCTGTAAGTGGTCATGAGGTAAGCGGCATGTTCGTACAGGCCATTTAAAAAAGTAACCAAAACATCGGGAGTAAAAGCCGGCGAATGCAAGAAACGCTGGTAAAGTCCGGTCCATTGGTGCCCCCGAATACCGGCTTCTATGGAGCGCCAGGCATATTTATGGTCGTTGTCGCGGGGATTTTTACGAACCCAGTCTACTACCTGGTAAGCCCATTCTTGTGCGTATTTTTCGTCGGCGGAATGCCAGTAAGCCCGGCCCAGCGCATTCCAAAAGTTCATCCGGTTAAGTTGCCAAAGCCATTCTTTATCGGGGTACGGGTTGGTAGCCCAGTTTATATCTTCGCCGCAAAAATGAGCAGGATACGCCGGCTGACCGGTAAATATATGCTGCAGCGCATCGTTGGCTACTTTTAAATCTTTTTCGGTGGCACATTTACCTCGTTGGCTATCTTTATCGCGCGGATTAATAGGGTGCTGCACAAATGTACGCTTTTGGTAATACGCCAGGAGCTCAGCCGCAGCTAAGGCTGGATTTTGGGCATTGGCTTTTACCTTTTCTAGACCCGGTGCATTTAAATCAAGGCGCGTTAATAATTTCTGAATTTCGGCGGGAGTAGCCGACACCGGTTTATTTACCTGAGCCAAGCCCGGTGCGCTGGTAAAAATATTGGCCAAAAAGAAACCCATATAACCAACCCAGGTAGGCAAAGAATTAGCAGACCAGCCATTTAAATAGCTTATTTTATTATTCATTATTGTGGTAGATTAGCTCATAAAATTATAATGAACATCGGGAGAGGGCTCTGATTTCAGGTCTAAAGCTTAATGAAAAGCTTTATTTACCTTATCCCCTGCTACAGCGGCTAAAATATAATAACTTAACTATTAGTGGTACTAAATCACAAGATTCCCGCAAAATAATTGATCTGCTATGCCTTTTACCTGATTAGCACTTAATAATTTTTTATGCTATTTACTTTTATAATCCCTAACGAACACGCTTTCAATTATCTACTTCCCGTAAGGCAGGCCGCGTGTCGGTAGGGTCGCGGTGTTCGTACTGTACTTGAAAGGCAGCTAAGTCGGGTTTATACCGCCGATGCCGGTTTAACTCGTATTGGTAAATTATTTGCCCCAGGTTATACAAAAAAGGATAACCCACATTATCGTAGTCGTATTTGCCGTCGTTCAGTACGCCATCGCTGTTTACGTACAAAGTAGCCGCCAGCATATATTCTACCTGGTTCTGGAAATCGGCTACGTACGACACATCCGTTAAAAACCCGTAGGCCCAACCCACTTTGTTAAATACCCGCACCTGGGGTGGCAAGCGCTGCGTCTTGTTTCGGAAAAAAAACTTAACGTAGCTGTCGTAAAAGCGCGTGGTATCGTATTTGGGGTAAGGCGTTTCGGAAGGAAATTGTGATAAATATTGGTACAGAAAAGTGTAATCGGTGGGGCTTAGGTTAAACCGCCGGCGTTTAGGCATTGATTCCGGGAATAATACCGCTTGCAACATTAGTCTTAAATCGTCGAGCGGCAGCCAATTGTGTTCGGTAAAATCAAAAGGTGCCGGTACCAGGTTGTCGTGGTTATCTAAATGGGCATTCCCCAGCAATATTTTAGATTTATAATTAAACGGCACAGGGTTATAAGCGGCTGGTTGGTAATATTTAGTCGTACCGTCGGGGTTTAAAAAGCGGAGCGCATTGGTATGGCGGTTTTGTTCGGAGGTAAATCCCATAAATTGCCGGGTAATGCGGGAATGCTGAAAGCCTTTGGCCCAGAGTTGCTGGTTTATGGTTTGCTGCCCCATAAACTGATACAAACGGTTATACGGGTCGTTTTCGCTGATTAAAAATGCTCTTTTTATAAAATGCGCAATGCTGGGTAAATTATTCTCGGCTGTTGAGTCGTGGTACAAAGGTCTTTGCCCGCTATAACTGCTATCGAACACCACCGGCGTATATTTATCAATTCCTTCAACGGCTAAGGCATTTAACTTTTCCAGGGCCAAAATAGCCAAGGGCAGTTTAACCATAGAGGCCGGATTAAAGTATACTTGCGGATTATAATTAAAATAGTAATTCCGGAAAGAAGGTTTGTTATTTTTATCGCGGTTTATTTGGGTATATATTATTTGCAACCGGTACATTTCCGGGTTTTTCAGCACCGGGTTTACTTGTTCATTTTGGGTGCTGCTTAATAAATCGATGAGGAATTTATCGGTGCGGGTTTGCCCCATAACCTGTTGGTGCATATATAGCCAAATAAATATAAATGTAAAATACTTTACCATAAGTGTAAAACCAGTTTAACATTTAAATAAATGCAATAGCTTGGTGGGTGTTCTCGTCGGTCCATAAAATATAATAATTACCTAAATTTAAAAATGGTTTTGGTTTAACGGTCTTAAGCTTATTTACGAGCAGTATTTTAGCCCACTAGCAGGCTTGGGGCCACGCTACCATAATATCTGACTTAAAAAAGCAGGAGATTACAAGCCAGTTTACCTTCTTTTCCAAAAATATAATATATTGATGGCGTTTAAGCCAGGGCATAATAATACTATAGTTTGGCTAAGAAGCCAGCCCCAATGAATTAACCCCAATATGGTTATAATCTTTAACTAAAACGGAGGGAAGCAGAAAAACCTGTATGATTGTAGTAAAAGCCCAAGTAACGTTTCAGGAATTGTTAAAGTATACCTTATACAAGTATTACCGGTATGGGGGCCGCATACTGCTGCAGGTTTTTATATTTTTATCTTTACTGGCCTGGCTCTTTGAAGAAGTTTCGCTAATGCACCTGGACACCCGTTTAAGATTGTTCTCTTTAATGGGTATTATTTACTTTTACCTGTTAATGCCCCTATTATTGTACTTGCGCGCCAGAAGAGCCTATAAATCTAACCCGGAACTGCATCACCCCTTCGATATAGTTTTCGACGAAACCCACATTAAAGCCACCTCTTTTTCGCAGGTACACACCCACACCTGGGATGTTATTTACAAAATTAAGGAAACGCCCAGTTGGTTTATTATTTACTTTAGCCGGCTAACGGCAACCCTTATTCCCAAAAAAGATTTTACCAGTCCCGAGCAAATACAAGCATTAAAAGAACTAATTGCTTCTAAAAAAGAAATAAAACAATCGCTCCTGAAAACAAAATAGTTATTTTATGATAAAAATTTATCATTTAGAGACTTGGTTAAAACTAAAAGCTTTAAAATAAAATTAAAGGGAGCTAATACTATTTAGCGCACCATGTGTACCCCAAAGCTGTATCTAAATATAAAATATTAAAATTAACAACTTATCAATTAGGTTTTATACAATAAATCAATATTCTACTTTCATTTTTATTAACATTAACTCTATTTAAATAAAAAATATTAATTAAAATATAATAAAAAGATCTATAAAACACCCAAATTGCTTACTCCCTTTATTTATAACTCTTGTAAGGCTGCTTTATCTTTAGAAAATATTCAATGTAGGTTGCTAAAAAGCAGGCAACATTTAATTCTGTTCATGCAATCAAGCAGTATTATAAATATTTGATAAATTTTGTTAAATCATTGCACAAAGTTTTGCTTATTCTCGTAAAAGGTATAAATTTGTAAACAAATAACCTTGTAGGGTGTTGAAATTGGCAGACAAGCCCTCCTCTCTCGGGGGTGGAGAACTCTAGAATAAAACAAGCAATTGTCTAACTACTCCGTGAAGGTTCGACTCCTTCTCCTACAGCAAAAAGGTGCCTCCACAGGCACCTTTTTTATTTTACACCTTTTCTAAATTTTAACGATCCTGGGGCAGAACTTTTCTCCCGAACCTTGTTAAAAACTATTTTAAATAGGATCTTAAATCTTATCGCTTGTTTAGGTTTGCTAAATTAATTACGTTTAGGAAATAGTTTTTAACCGGTCAATCAATTCCGAAATCTGCGGGCCGCTTTGAAATCTGATTTGATATTTAATTTAAAGTTATTTTTATACATCTCCGGTTTGTTATGCCCCTTTCACCACAACATTCAAGACGTATCTTTATTAAATCTGCAGCCCTGGCGGCTACGGGTTTATCTTTAGGGGTACCAACTTTAAACCAACCCGCCTTTGCCGCACCGGTAAGTTTACCCGTTGCTCCGGCAATATTAGGCCCTATTTGTGTTTTCTCGAAGCATTTGCAATGGCTAACCATTACCGAAATGGCACAAACGGCTAAGGCGATTGGTTTTGAAGGCATTGATCTTACGGTCCGGAAAGGTGGTCATGTAGAACCGGAAAAAGCAGTAGCTGAATTACCCGCTGCGGTAGAAAAAATACGGAAAGCCGGTTTAGAAGTGCCCATGATTGTAACCAATATTACCGATGCCCAGGAACCGCTTAGCGAAGCCATTATTAAAACCGCGGGCAAACTGGGTATAAAACACTACCGCACCGGTTATTTGAGTTATGATCCAGCTTTGGGCGTAGCCAAGTCTTTAGATAAATACAAAAAGCAACTAGAAACCTTAGCCGCCTTAAATAAAAAACACAACATTCAGGGAGCTTACCAAAACCACTCGGGCGTACAGGTGGGCGCGGCCGTCTGGGATTTATGGTACCTGCTAAAAGACATTGATCCGCAATGGCTAGGCGTACAATACGACATAAAACACGGTACTTTAGAAGGTGGTTTTTCCTGGGTGCATGACTTGGATTTGCTGCGTAACCACATCCGTTGCCTGGATATAAAAGATTTTGTCTGGGAACAAACCAACGGAAAATGGCGGGCCAAATATTTACCATTAGGCCAGGGCATGGTTAACTTTCCGCAGTTCTTTAAATTATTAAAAACTTACAATATCTCAGGCCCTATGTCTATACATTTTGAATTTCCGTTAGGTGGGGCCGACACCGGAAAAAGCAAATTAACCATTCCGGGCGAAGAAGTTACAACCGCCATGAAACGTGATTTGCAAACATTACGGCAACTGTTACAAGAAGCTAATTTGGGCTAAAAACCATATAATTGATAAAAAAAATGCGGCTTAAGTAGTTTTCGTTGCTTAATATTACCGCTAATAAATATAGCTCAGGCCAAATTTTATGGTAGTTTAGAGAGTATTTATTACCTGGCCTGTGTGTCTATACCAACAACATCACCACATGAACCGAAGAAATTTTCTTAAATCTGCCGGTGCTTTAGCCGCTATAACCAACTTACCCATGCATACGCTCGCCTACGCTGCGGTGGCCCCCAAAACCATTCGGGTTACCCGCACCGATTCTAACTTTGAACGGGAAAAACTTATCAGACCTTTTGGATTTAAAGGTGGTTACCTAACCGAGTTGTGGCAAACCGCCTCGCAATTAGAATCAGCAAACGGCAATAAAGCCATTGGCCTGAGCACCCAAAGCGTACTGTACGGCGACCCCGAATTATTTGCCGCTCACTCTGAAGCCGGGGGGAACGCCCTTAAATATGCCCTCACCGAGAAAGCCTTGCAACTGGTAAAAAGCACGCCATTTACCACGCCCATAGATTTAATGGAAAAAATAATGCCGGAGGTAATTAAAACCGGGCAAAGGCTCACCGGCAAAGCCGATTTAAATCCGATTTTTATTTACATAGCCATGGTAAGCATTGATAATGCGGCCTGGTTGTTATACGCTGCCGAAAATAATTATAAAACCTTTGATACCATGGTTCCCGAACCTTACCGCAAAGCTTTATCGGCGCGTAACGATAAAATTGCAGTTATGTACCAGGTGCCTTACGGCATGCCCATCGAAGAAATTAAAGCCGCAGCCCAAAAGGGTTATTTTGTATTTAAGCTAAAAACCGGCGAACCCGGCACCCAAGCCGAAATGCTGCAGAAAGACATGAATAAACTTACCCTTATTCATAATGCTTTAAAAGATTTCCGGACAAAACAAACCAAAAACGGCAAACTGGTTTACACCCTCGACCCCAATGCCCGCTACGAGAAAAAAGAAACTTTCTTACGCTACCTCGATCATGCCAAGAAAATCGGGGCTTTTGACCAGATATTGTTTGCCGAAGAACCGCTGCACGAAGAAAACGACGAAAACGTAGCTGATATGGGTATTCTGGTTGCCGGCGACGAAAGCGTACACGACGAAGCCAGTGCCATCCGGCGATTAAACCAAGGGTATGGGGCGCTGGTATTAAAAGGCATTGCCAAAACTTTAAGCTTTTCTATGAAATTAGCCAAGCTGGCGCAGGAACGCGGCGTACCCTGCATGTGTGCCGATTTAACGGTAAACCCAATTCTGGTAGACTGGCACAAAAACCTGGCGGCCCGCCTTGCTCCGTTTCCGGGAATTGGCATGGGCTTAATGGAAACAAACGGCGATATGCAGTACCGCAACTGGCAAACCATGATGGGCTATAACCCCAGTGCCAATGCTACCTGGGCGCAAGCCCGCAATGGTGTTTTTGAACTTAACTCCGAATTTTATACCCGTAGTGCTGGTATTTTTGATCCTTCGGCGCACTACCAGGAATTATTTACCCGCAAATAATATCCGGCTAAGATATTTATGCTGTAATATCCTTATCAGAAGCCATTTTTCTTTTTAAAGTATAATTAGGCAACCAGGTTCCGGAAGTTTAACCAAAACCTGGTTGCTTTAGGCTGTATATCTATTTAAATTTGAATTAAATATTTAAGTTAATGCGTATGAAGCCACTATTTCTGATATTCCTGGTGCTGGTAAGCTTTATTTCGGTTAATTGCGAAGCGCAGAAAATAAACAAGCCAAATAATAAACCGGCGGTTTACGGTAAGTCCTTTACAGAAAGCAATACAATTCAGGCAAACAAATTACCGGCGGCGCTGGGAGCTAAAGATTCGCTGGCCGTACAAGTTACGGGGCAAGTTCAGAGTGTTTGCCAGGCCAAGGGTTGCTGGATAGATGTAAAACTTTCTGATAACTCGGTCATGAAAGTTAAGTTTAAAGATTATGGCTTCTTTGTACCTAAAAATATCTCCGGCAAAACCGTAATATTAAACGGTATGGCTTATAACCAAATGGTATCGGTAGCCGACCAACGCCATTATGCCCAGGATGCCGGTAAATCAGAAGCCGAAATAAGAGCCATTACCCAACCCAAACAAAGCATTACCTTTACTGCTGACGGTATTGTGATTAAGTAATTTAAGTACTGCCTCTGAAATAGTTTATATTTTCCTCTCTTTTTACGGTATGTAAATAGCGTATTTTTTTGCTCTACTTTTGCGGATATAATCCGTTTGGCTGGCATCGGTCCTGAAAAATAATCTTTAAATTTACGTTCCAAAAAAGATTATCGCATGACCGAATCAGCCGCTGCCGCCCGTATTCAGGAGCTTAGTGCCCGTATCCACCACTTAAACTACCAGTATTACCAAAATAGTATCTCCGAAGTTTCTGATTTTGAATTTGATAAACTGCTCGAAGAATTAAATGCCCTGGAGACTAAATTCCCAGCATTCCGGTCGGTAAACTCCCCTACCCAGCGCGTAGGTGGCAGCATAACCAAAAGCTTCCCGACGGTAGTACACAAATACCCGATGCTGTCGTTGGGCAATACGTACTCCGAAGAAGATTTACGCGAATTTGATAAGCGGGTGCAAAAGGTACTGGAAGGTGATTTTGAATACGTGTGCGAACAAAAATTTGATGGGGTAGCCATAAGCCTTACGTACCATAACGGCGAATTGGTACGGGGTGTTACCCGCGGCGACGGCACCCGCGGCGATGATATTACGGCTAATGTCCGGACGATTAAAAGCATTCCTTTAAAGCTGCAGGGCGAAGGTTACCCAAACGAATTTGAAGTACGTGGCGAAGTATTTATGCCTTTTTCGGTGTTTGAGGGTTTAAATGCCGAACGGGAAGATATTGGAGAAATGCTGCTGGCCAATCCGCGCAATGCCGCCTCCGGTACCCTTAAATTGCAAGACTCGGGGCAGGTAGCTAAACGCAAACTAAGCTGCTTTGCCTACGGCTATTTAAGTACACCTTTGGTTTTCGAAACCCACGCTGAAGCTTTAGCTGCCTTAAAGAAATGGGGTTTGCCCGTATCCGATACGTACGAGAAGTGCCAGAATTTAGATCAGGTATTGGCGTACATTCAAAAATGGGAAACCAAACGCTTTGAACTCCCCATTGCCACCGATGGTATTGTAATAAAAGTAAATAATTTTAATCAGCAGGAAGAACTGGGTTATACGGCCAAAAGCCCACGGTGGGCCATTGCGTACAAATACAAAGCCATGAGTGCGGCTACCCGTCTGCGGGATATTCAGTACCAGGTGGGCCGCACCGGGGCCGTTACGCCGGTAGCTTTGTTACAACCCGTACTGCTAGCCGGCACTACGGTAAAACGGGCCTCGCTGCACAATGCCAACGAAATATTGCGCCTGGATATACACAACGGCGACATGGTTTACGTAGAAAAAGGCGGCGAAATTATTCCTAAAATTACCGGCGTAGACAAAGCCCAACGGCTACCCGGCAGCTCACCCATTCAGTACCTGGATACCTGCCCGGCCTGTAGTACCGCGCTGGTACGCACCGAAGGCGAAGCACACTTTTATTGCCCCAACGAAAAAGGATGCCCACCGCAACTAAAAGGTAAGTTAGAGCATTTTATCAGCCGCAACGCTTTAAATATTATGAGTTTGGGCGAAGGTAAAATAGATTTGCTTTACGAGAAAGGGCTGGTAACCTCACCGGATGCTTTTTACGACTTAACTTACGATAAATTAATTGGTTTAAGCAAAGACTACACCGACGAAAAAACCGGCAAAACCAGAACCGTTAGTTTTGGACCCAAAACCGTAGAAAATATTCTTTCGGCCATCCAAAGTTCTAAAGAAGCCTCTTTCGACCGCGTATTATTTGCACTGGGCATCCGGTTTGTGGGGAGTACCGTTGCCCGTAAGCTGGCACAGCACTTTAAAGATATCCAGGCCTTGCAAAATGCCACTTACGACGACCTTATTCAGGTACCCGAAATTGGCGATCGCATTGCTTTGTCGGTGCTGGCTTATTTTGCCGACCCGGATAATACCATAATTCTAACCCGGTTAATAGCTGCCGGCCTTAAATTCAGTAGCGATACTGCTACCACGCATCTTCCGCAAAGTACTACCCTAGCCGGTTTAACCTTTGTTATTTCGGGAGTATTTACAGCGTATAGCCGCGAAGAACTGCAAGATTTAATTACTGCCAACGGGGGTAAAATGGTTAGCTCTATTTCCAAAAAACTCTCTTACCTGGTAGCCGGCGATAAAATGGGACCGGCTAAACTGGAAAAAGCTACCGAGTTAGGCATAAAAATTATCTCGGAACAAGAGCTTTTAAAACTTATCGGGGCATAATATCTTTTGATATAAAAAATAGACTACCTATTTTTGAACCCAATTCCTGAAAAAAACTCTTTTTCGATACGCGGTAACACATGAATGAATTAAGAGGTACGGGTGTAGCCCTTATTACACCCTTTACCAACGATAATAAAATTGATTTTGAAGGTTTAGGTAAACTCCTCCAATTTACTATTTCTGAAGGCGTAGATTACCTGGTTGTAAATGGTACCACCGCCGAGTCGGCAACGCTTACCAAATCCGAAAAAGAAGAAATATTAAGCTTTGTAAAACAAAACGCTCCACAGGTACCGCTGGTATACGGAGTTGGGGGCAACAACACCCAAGAATTATTAACTTCCTTCCAGGAAATAGATTTTACCGGCGTTCGGGCAGTTTTATCAGTTTCGCCGTACTACAATAAGCCCACCCAGCAAGGCCTCTACCAGCATTATATGCAACTTGCCGATGCTTGCCCGGTGCCCATTATTCTGTACAACGTACCCGGCCGTACGGCCATTAATATTACTGCCGAAACGACCCTGCGCTTGGCCCGGCATAAAAATATTATTGGTACAAAAGAAGCATCGGGTAACCTGGAGCAGTGTATGCTTATAGCAAAAAACAAGCCCGCCGGTTTTATGCTCATTAGCGGCGACGATATGTTAACCTTACCCATGATTTCATTTGGGGCCGAAGGCGTCATATCGGTTTTGGCCAATGCATTTCCGGGCCGGTTCAGCAAAATGGTTAAACTAGGCTTAGATCATAATTTTAGTGAAGCTTCTAAATTGCTGTTCGATTTACTGGAAATAAACCCGCTGATGTACGAAGAAAGTAATCCGGTTGGGATTAAGGCGGTTTTAGAAATGTTTGGCATTTGTGGACCAACGGTGCGTTTGCCATTGGTAGAAGCTACGCAATCGTTAAAAGACAAATTGCAAAAACTACTTTAACTTAACCGAAGCAGCAACCTTATTTTAGTACTATTTATATATTAACCCGGCACACTTCCGGAATAATAGTATTTTATCTAATTTTTTTGGATAATTTACTTTTTTTTTAACGTTAGGAGTTGTAAGTTAGCATCTGTAATAAAAACAGTCTACGCTTTAATTTTTGTATTAATTAAAGAATTCAACCTTTAAAACGCCAAAGCCATGAGTAAACCTTATTACAATGTGTTTAATGAGCAGCAGTCCAGTATCTCTAAATTCCATCAAATTAAAAATTTATTAATTAATCTGGGAATAGTATCTTCAGCTATCAGCTTAATTGTAATTGGTATTAATTTAATAAACGAAACCCTAAACACAACACTTTCCCTTACATTTGCCGGTTGTTTATTAGTGGCTTCTACTTGTTTTTTGTCTATTTTACCTATTAACCAGAAGCTACGGGTACTTAAAAGCCAAACCAAAACCAAATCCCGGAATATGTTAGTTAATAATTAAGTATATTTAAAATTAATTATTATTAAGTAGGTGGTCAGTTTGAATTATAATTTTTGAAATGTTAATTGCTGATTAACTAAATAATCAAATAACATAGAATAACTTTGTCTTGTTACTTACCAGCAACCGCTTAAATCACCTCCTGAGCTAAGTTGCTGGTAAAGCTTGGGGTTAGCCCCTGAATTACACGTTTCAAAATTGGATTTTTATAATTACAGGCTACCGGCTTAGCTATAAACAAGCATTTGTATATTATTATACCGGTATAATTTACAGATTATAGGCCCTGGGCCAGTACATCGGCCAGGTGCATTACCTTTAAATTTATATTTTCGCGGCGCATGTAGGCATCCAGGTGCATCAAACAACTAGTATCGGTAGATACAATATAGCTGGCTCCGGTAGTCAGGGCATTTTCAACTTTTTGCTGCGCCATTGCCACCGATATCGATTCGAACTTTACCGCAAAAGTACCGCCAAAACCACAGCAGGTTTCCGTATCGGGCATTTCAATCAGTTCTAAACCGGTAACGTTTTCGAGCAGAGCGCGGGGGCCGGCTTTTATACCGCATTCGCGCAAAGCACTACACGAATCATGATACGTTATTTTGGCATCGAGGCGTGAGCCGGGTACTTTGTTAACTTGTAGCACATCTACCAGAAACTCACTAAACTCAAATACTTTTTTTTCCAGGTTGCGGTAGTTCACAAACTCCGAAGAAGCCATAAAAATATCTGGGTAGGCATTCCGGATCATACCTACGCAAGAGGCCGAGGGCGCCACCACGTAATTGGTTTGGTCGTTGGTAAAATCCTGTAAAAACTTATGGGCAATGCGGCCGCTCTCCTGAATAAAACCAGCATTAAAAGCCGGCTGCCCGCAACAGCTTTGGTTGGGATTATACCTTACTTCACAGTTTAGTTTTTCCAGCACTTTCACCATATTCAGGCCGGTTTCCGGAAATAATTGGTCTACAAAACAAGGGATAAAAATATCTACTACGGGTCTTTTCTTCATCTTACATTTAAACAAAAACGGCCGGGGCCTGCTCCAGGGCAGCTTTTAAAGCTATTTTATTTAACTTCAAAGGTAGGTTAATATTTTGGAAAAAGGCTACTAAATTTTCGGTAGCCACGTTACCTACCAGTTGGTCGTTGGCCATGGGGCAACCGCCGTAACCCCGCAAAGCGCCATCGAACCGCTTACAACCGCCGGCGTAAGCTGCCGCTATTTTAGCGGTCCAGTTATCGGGCCGAGAATGTAAATGAACGCCAAATTCAATGGCTGGAAAATTCGGCACCAACTCTGAAAATAGGGTCTGAATAGAAACTGGCTCTGCTACACCCACGGTATCGGCTAAAGAAATAATTTTTACCTGCAGCGGCCTTAATCGTGCTACAAAGTCTTGCACCAACGCTGGCTCCCAGGCATCCTGGTACGGATTTCCAAAAGCCATGGAAAGATAAACGACTAAAGTTTTCTGGCGTTGGTGGCAAAGTTCCTGGATTTGGGCCAGTTCGGTAAAAGCAGCGGCAATGGATTTGTTGGTGTTGCGTTGCTGAAAAGTTTCGGAAAGCGATAAAGGAAAACCTACGTAAGCAATCTGGTCGTATTTACAGGCTTCGGTGGCTCCCCGTACATTCGCGACAATGACCAGTAATTTAGTTGGGGTAACTGCCAGGTTTAGCTTATCTAATACCTGCGCGGTGTCTTGCATTTGGGGGATGGCTTTTGGCGATACAAAGCTACCAAAATCCAAAGTGTCGAAACCAATTTGCAACAACGTATTCAGATAATCTATTTTTTGAGTCGTCGGAATAAAATGGCCCCAACCCTGCATGGCATCGCGCGGACATTC
>NZ_JBMQUD010000109.1:0-7995 GCF_057359045.1 Adhaeribacter sp. | reverse complement strand
CGGTTGCGGGCAAACCGGGAAGATAGATTGGCCTGGGAGTACAACAAGCTAACGCCACGTTTGTATACGTTGCTTCTAAAGCCCTTGCGCAAAATAGAGCAGTTTATTGTAGTCTCTCCTGAACTGCATTTTATTAAACAATGCCTCCGGCTTATAACCCGCTTTACTCTCCGGCGCAACCAGGCAGGTCGTTCCTGGTAAATTTTTAACTTTTCTTAAATATAGGCAAAGTTTTTGCTAATCTAACTTTCACGTATCAAAACCTCAGAACTGGAAAAACCTGTTATCCCAGATTTTATGATGCTTTATATTTTTGCCAGTTTTATTTCTGCTTTTGTACTTACTTATTTTATGGTACCATCGGTATTAAAGATGGCGCGTAAACGCAATTTATTTGATATTCCCGACGAAAGAAAGCTGCACCAAAGTGCTATTCCGGCTTTAGGAGGCATTGCTATTTTTTCGGGTATTTTTTTCTCGGTGCTTTTCTGGATGGATATTCCGGATAGTTTGGCCCTGCGGTGGCTGGTATTATCTTTGGTAATAATTTTCTTCTTGGGGTTAAAAGACGATGTGGTAAACCTGTCGCCAACTAAAAAACTGGCGGGCGAATTAGCGGCGGCCGGAATCCTGATTGTTTGTGGCAATATCCGGATTCATAATTTACAAGGATTATTTTCGCTATACGAATTACCGTTTTACGTTAGTATCTTTTTAACCTTACTGGTTTTTATTGTAATTATTAATGCTTTTAATTTAATAGATGGCATTGATGGGTTAGCGGGCGGAGTAGGCATTATTGCGGCTGTTACTTTCGGGAGTTTTTTCTTGTATGCCAATCAAGTATCGTTAGGCATTATTTCTTTTGCTACGGCCGGGGCTTTGCTGGCTTTTTTACGATATAATTTTTCGCCGGCCGTAATATTTATGGGCGATGGCGGTTCTTTGCTGGTAGGGTTAATTTTAGCTATTTTGTGCGTAAAGTTTATTGATTTGCCCGTGCAGGTAGCAGCGCAGCCGGTACAATATTTAAACACGCCCCCGATAGCATTGGCCATTCTAATTATTCCCATAACCGACACTTTGCGGGTGTCTATTATCCGGATTTTACAAGGCCGGTCCCCCTTTCACCCCGACCGCAACCATATACACCATGTGCTGTTGCGTTTAGGGCTTAACCACGCCAAAGCGGCCTTTACTTTATATGGAATTAATTTATTTTTTATTTGGTTGGCTTTAACACTTAATCATTATGGGGTTAACTTTTTATTTGCAGCTGTAGTTAGTGGCGCTTACATCTTAAACTTAGTACCATACTTCTTAAAACAACGCGATAAAGTTCGTTTAAAACGCAGCCGCGTACCAGGTGTTTAGTTTTTAAAATCTTATAGGGTCTACAGGTTAATAATAGTATTTTTTAGAGTGGTTTAATTAAGCTTGGCCAAATATTTGCCTGTTAAAAAGCAGAGGTAATAAAAGTAGCCGGCAATTTTATGCGTATGGTATTCTCTTGCATTAAAATCTACTTTAATGGTCTTAAACCTTACTTTAAGCATTAAATATTGCCTTTTAGTTAAATGAATTATCTTTATCTAAAAAAATATTATATTTTACAATGCTGTTAAAGATAAAAAAACTATCTTTATATAGTTTTTTAAATATATTAAATATAATATATAATCTAATAACTTAGATAAAGAATTCAGAGTATAATATCCGGATATTAACAACTTTTATAAAATTCGGGTATTTAGTTGCAGTATGGTTAATACTAAATAAATATAATGTTTTTTACATCCGTTTATGAAACGCATCTGCAGAACAAAGCCAGAGTAATCGAGGCAAAGGCTCCGGGTAAACTGGAAAAACTTTTGTTAAGAACCCTGATTGTTTTGGGTGTTGCGAGTGTAGTTGGATTTGCCTTTTGGTTTTTTGATGAGGAACGGATAGGATATCGGCCGCTATATATCCTTTTAGGAATTTCTATTTCATATAAAATTATCCGGGTTTTATACGAGTGGTATCATTACTGGAGTATTGGGGTAACGCCCAAGCCTATCTCTACCAGAATGTGGGAAGTAGACATGCTTACGACGGCCATGCCCGGCGAACCCTACGACATGATCGAAAGTACCCTCATCGCCATGAAGAAGGTGCGGTATCCGCATACAACTTACCTCTGCGACGAAGGTAACGACCCTGCTTTAATAGAGCTTTGCCGTCGGTTAGAGGTAGTGCATGTTACCCGTACCGATAAGAAAAATGCTAAAGCCGGTAATATTAACAATGCCTTGCAGCAATCCACCGGCGAAATTTGCGTAATTCTGGACCCGGACCATGAGCCGCTGCCCCAGTTCTTAGACGAGGTGCTACCTTATTTTGAGAACCCCGAAATTGGCTATGTGCAGGTAGTGCAGGCTTATAAAAATGCCGAAGAAAGTTTTATAGCACGCGGGGCTGCCCAGCAAACTTATATGTTTTATGGCCCTATGATGATGGGTATGAACAGCTATGGAACAGCGCAGGCAATTGGGGCTAACTGTACTTTCCGGCGCGAAGCCCTGGATTCGATTGGTGGTCATGCCCCCGGCTTATCCGAAGACATGCATACGGCCATGCAGTTGCACGCCAAAGGATGGAAGTCGGTATACGTACCCAAAATCCTTACCCGCGGACTAGTGCCGGCTACTATTGCTGCTTATTACAAGCAACAACTTAAATGGTCGAGAGGTACTTTTGATTTATTAGTGCATGTATACCCACGACTGGTGCGTAATTTTACCTGGCGCCAGATGCTGCATTATTTACTGCTGCCCCTGCACTATGCGCTGGGTATAATGGCCTTGATTGATATTGCCATACCCGTAGTGGCCTTGCTTACAAACGAAGTGCCGGTATTAATAGAACCTAAATTATTGTTGTTGGTAAGCTTGCCTTATCTGGCCCTTACTTTATTAATAAGGCAATACGCACAGCGCTGGCTGCTCGAAAAACACGAACGTGGTTTGCATATTACAGGTGGTATATTACTGTTTGGCTCGTGGTGGGTTTTTTTGCTGGGCTTTGTGTATACACTGCTGGGCGTAAAAGTGCCGTATATCCCTACTCCTAAAAACGACGAAAATACAAATAACTGGCCTTTAAGTTTACCCAACATAGGCATTTGTTTTTTATGTATCGGGGCGGTGGTGTATGGTTTGGCTATTGACTGGAACCCGTATAATTTGCTGATGGCAACATTTATTTTTGTAAATGTATTGCAATTAGGTTTGGTGGTTATGGCTAGTCAGCAGGTTTGGCTTAACTCCGTTAAACGGCAGGTACGGCGTTGGTCGGTTTTATTAGCACTGGCAAATTTACGACATTGGTTCCGCAACACTTTATTACCCAATACTTACCAGGTTTTGCGACAGGGTGCACCGGTGTTGGCGCTGTTGGTGGTTCTTTTTAGTACGGTAGCCCTTTTTTATCCGGTTAGTTCTAAAAAAGAAAAAATACGCATGTACGAAGAGCCCATAAAGAAAGAAGTGGGTGGTTTTTACCTGGGCGTACATTTGCCTGCAGAGCAAAATATTAATCCTCTAGCGCCAGTCTTAAATTTTGAAAAAGCTTTGGGTACCAACTTTAATGTTGTTTCGCTTAATCAGGCTTGGGAACCGGGTAATTTAAATGGATTTTCATTAACCAACTTGCAACATATTGCGGCTAAGGGGGCCATTCCCATGCTTACCTGGGACCCACTGCGGAATGATAATTTTGTATTTGCCGATAGTATTAGACAGAAAGGTATTTTAGTAAATATTGCCGACGGCCAGCTTGATAATTATATTAAAGATTTTGCCCGGAAAATACGGACGCTGAATCATCCTGTGTTTGTGCAGTTTGCTCCCGAGCCAGGAAAACTGGCGGTTGCCATTGCCGACACTGCTAAATTTAATCCGGAAAACTACATCTTAGCCTGGCGCCATGTGGTATCTACGTTTGTAGCAGAAGGCGTAAATAATGTTACCTGGGTCTGGAATCCGGGTAATGCCAAGTCTATGTGGCGGTATTACCCCGGCGAACAATTTGTAGATTGGGTAGGCATAAACTGCTTAAATTATGGGAATGCCACACCAGACCACAAGTGGCAAACTTTTGAAGAAATTTATACCCCTTTCCGCAACCAGACGCTAGAATATAATAAACCGGTAATGCTTACGGCATTTGGCTCTACCAATAAGGGTGGCGACGGGCAGGAGTGGCTTAAAACCAGTTTATCAAGGGTTAACAGAGATTTTAAAGAAATTAAATCGGTGGTTTTATACAATCACGGGCAGGCAAATGCTGCTGCATTAATGGATTGGTCTATCAAAAAACCTACCGAATTGGCTGCTGTACTGGAACCGTTTGAACCCGAAGCGTTCCGGTTTCATAATTCTACAGTAGCTAAATTGGCTACAGATCACTCGCATAACGAGCTAATTGTAAATAAACGCCAGAAATATTTAGTGGGTAATACTGGCAATTTTACTCTAGAAGTAGGAGGTAAGCCTTTTTACATTAAAGGCGTTGCTTATAACCCGCAACACGATTGGCGCGATGGCAACAGTCCGCTTACCCGTAAGCAACTCGAAAAAGATTTTAAAGCGATTAAAGAAATGGGTGGGAATACCATCCGGCGCTATAGTCCCGGCCCGTACGACCAAAATATTCTGACAATTGCCGAAGAGCAAAATTTAAAAGTTTTATACGGTTTCTGGTTCGATCCGCGTTTTGATTATTATAATGATTCGGCGCAGGTACAAAAGTACCTGCAAAAGGTAGAAGAAACAGTACGGCAATACAAAGATTCGCCGGCGGTTTTGGGTTGGTCGGTAGGTAACGAAACGAGTAGTTTGCTTAAAAAGCATTACAGCCAACCTTACCTGAATGTGGCCCGCAAGGCTTACATGCAAATGGTTGAAGTAATGGCTAAACGCATACATGAGCTGGATCCGGATAGGCCGGTATTTACTTCTTTGGAGCACTCCCGGCAATTACCCGGCGAACTATTGTCGTACAGAAGCTTAGTGCCGTCGGTAGATATTATGGGCATAAACTCCTATTATGTACCCCAAATAAGTAAACTCCAAGCCATTACAACAAAACATGATCCTTCCCGTCCGTATTTAATTTCTGAATTTGGCCCGAGTGGTTACTGGGATCCGGAATTTACGGTTGTAGATAAAAATAACATGCTCGTCGAAGAATCGGACCACGCCAAAGCAGAGTTGTATAAGCACGAGTGGCAGCAATATGTACTTCAGAACAAAGGCTATAATGTAGGCGGCGTAGCCTTTTGCTGGACCGATCGTTTCGAAGGTTCGGCAACCTGGTTTGGTATCACCGATTTTAGAGGCCGGAAAAAGCCGGTTTATTATGCCCTGCAAAAAATCTGGCAACATAAACCAGAAGTAAAAATACCTAAAGTATTTATTGTGGGACCATCCGGGTATTTAATACCAGACCGGCCATTTGAATTTACAGCTATAAGTACGGCCAAAAATATCCGGAATATAGAGTGGCATTTGTACAAAGACGATTACCTCCTGAAAACCGGCACCCTGGAAAAAGCCGATAAAGAGAATAAAATTAAAGTTACGATATCCGATAAAAGAGGTAAATTTAGGTTATACGCTTATATATACGATAACCAGGGTAAAGTAACTACGGCTAGTAAAGCCATTAACCTGTAAGGGTAATCAGAATAAATTTTTTAGAGAATGTTTTTGTTACGAAAAAGTTTCCGGGAGAAGAGTGGTGTAGTGGCCGGAAATTATATTTTTATTCTTTTTATTCAGCTATGCTTTTTTGCCTGTAATCAAAAGGTTAGTCCGGAAAACCAGATTCTGAACCGAACGGTAGAGGTAAAAGAGCAAAATGGCCGCTACCAGTTGTACCGCCACGGTAAACCTTATTTTATTAAAGGGGCAGCTGGTACAGAACACCTGGAACTTATAAAAGCGGCCGGCGGAAATTCCATTCGGGTTTGGGATGTTGAGAATGCGCAGGAAATTCTAGATAATGCCCACAAAAATGGTTTAACCGTAACATTAGGCTTACGTGTTGCTTACGCCGGCTACATGGATTACGGCAACGAAAAGCTGGTTTCTACCCAACTCGAGCGCTTAAAAAAAGAGGTTATCCGGTTTAAGGATCATCCGGCTTTATTAATGTGGGGTATCGGGAACGAGCTTAATGCGCGGATTGGTCAGGGAGCGGTTATGGAGCATGTTCGTTTGTGGCAAGCTGTAAATGATATTGCTAAAATGATCCACGAGGTAGACCCTAATCATCCTACCACAACCATGCTACCCGACGTGCGACGGGTGACTACCCGATTTATTAGTACCTTTTGCCAAGACATTGATCTTTTATCCTTTAACGTATACAAAGATCTGAACACCATTCCGGAGCGGGTTAAAGCGGCGGGTTGGGACGGGCCTTACCTGGTTTCAGAATATGGCGGAGTAGCTTACTGGGAAACGCCAGGCACCGAATGGTATGCCCAGGTGGAACCCACCAGCAGCGAAAAAGCCAAAATTATTCAGCAGCAGTACCATGACCTTACTGCGGGTAATAACGGCAAGTTTCTGGGTTCTTATGTTTTTTACTGGGGTTTTAAAAGAGAATATACCTCTACTTGGTTCAGCTTTTTTACAGAATGCGACGAGGTAACCGAAATGGTAGATGCCTTACAGTACGTCTGGACGGGAAGTTGGCCAGTAAATCGGGCACCAAGCTTAACCAATATTTTGGTAAATGGCACCTCTTCCAAACAAAACATTTATCTTGAGGGTAATCAGAAAATAACGGCTACCATAAACGTACAGTACCCCAAACCCGAAGATTTGATTTTAAGTTGGGAAGTGCAGAAAGACTTTGTAGAGGTTTATTTTGATGCCACCTTTGGTCAGGATAAAGCCGAAATTATAAGCAGCGGAACTTTGCCTCTAAACCTTTGTAAGAACCAGGCCGCCCCAACTGCCGGCCAGTATCAAATAGAGTTAAATGCACCGGCTTACGAAGGACCATACCGGCTTATGGTGTCTGTAGTAGATAAACAAAATAAGGTAGCCACTGGCAATGCCGTTTTTTACGTGTATAATTAAACCAGAACAACTCCTCTAAACTAAATATTATTCACTAACACGCAAGTGTAATATTGCTAATACCAACTTAACGGCTTTTTTTAAAATATTTAATTAGCTGCGTTAAGACATCCTGCCCAGGTAAGCCTTAACCTTTTAGCTTAATTTTACCAGCTTATTGCTGAGCGTTTTAATTTACCTAAATATTTACAGTCCATAAATTTATTTTAAATGGTATGATTTTAGCTCTAATTAATTAGAATTAAAACATATACTTTATATTATATTAAGTATATAATATGAAACTGTAGTAAAAACAAGCGTATTTTTAACAAAAGTAGGCTTTTAGAAGCTGTCTTGCTTTTATTATAAAGTCATGAAAGCTAAAAGTATATTTATTTCATTGCGTTTGACTAACAGAAAGCAAACTGCACCAATAATTTTACTTACTTTTGTGAGCAGGATATAATTTTGCTTTTATAAAATTTTAATTTTTTAAATAAGAAGTAAAAATTTAATAAAAAAAATATTAGAAAATTTGAATATTCAAGATTTAATCTTTAAATAGTATTCGTATTCAGTAACTGGTTTCTCTATTAAATAAAAGTTAAAGTTGTTAATATTATTTTTTTACAAAATTCTTAGAAACATTTCTACTTTATATTAAACTAAAACCGACTGTCTGCTAAAAGAGTAAGAATATTAATAAGCCTGATTACCTGTAGTTTTAATTTTTACTTTAATGAAGATTTCCATAATTACCGTATCGTATAACAGTAGTGGCACTATTCGGGACACGATAGAGTCGGTATTGTCGCAGAACTATCCGGATTTTGAATATATACTGGTAGATGGTCAGTCAACGGATGCTACCTTAGACATT
>NZ_JBMQUD010000108.1:0-78134 GCF_057359045.1 Adhaeribacter sp. | reverse complement strand
CGGTTCCGCCCGCGCGGGTATTGGCCGGATCTTCGCACCAGTTTTGCCAAAGTTGTTCGTTTTCCGGAATAAATACCTCTTTGGCTTTACTTTCCCACTGACCAAAATCAGCTTCTATTAAGCGGTCGTCGGTTTTTACATCGGGGCGGCCACTCGCAATTTGCGCGGTACGAAAAGCTCTTTCCAGCGGCGAGGCATATACCGCATCAAACGGAATATTTTTTAATTGTTCGGCCGCTAACTGCGCTTGCTGCAAACCTGTTTCGGTTAACGGTAAATCGGTGCGGCCGCAGTAACGGTTGCCATCGGCGTTCCAGGCCGTTTGCCCGTGCCGCAATAAATAAATGTTAAGCATATTGATAATCTTTCTGAATATAGCCCTTTTCCTGCAAGGTCCGAATAAATTCCTGGTAACCGGCTTCGTAGCGGGTGCTTAAGGCCGGATTCGGCTGAAATTCTTTCTCGGTATGCGTAAGGGCTTGGGTAGCTTCTATAATGGATTTAAAATGGGTTTTGGAGGCCGCCAGAATGGCCGCACCTACAGCCCCGGTTACATGCCGCATTTTGTAAATTGGCCGGTTGAGTACATTGCTCCGGATCGTCAGCCAGGTATCGGAATTGCTGGCGCCGCCGGCCGTATACACCGCTTTTACTTTTTCGCCGGATAATCTCTCGATCAGCTCAAAGGCGTAGCGCTCAATGTAAGCAACTCCTTCCAAGTTGGCTACAAAACGTTGCGCCGGAGTTAAACCGGCGGGCTCAAAACCGCGGGCCTGCGGCGAAATAAACGGAAAGCGCTCTCCCTCTTGCCGCAACGGGTAAGCCATATAACCCGACGGAATCAGTTGGGCGGCCTGTTCGTTCAGTTCGGCTAAATCAACTTTAAATTCCCGGGTTATCCAATCGGCGCCGGTATTGCTGGCACCACCGGGCATCCAGAATCCTTCGGGGTGCCGGTGGCTGTAAAGCCGGTCTGCGGGGTCTTTTACTTCGGTGCGGGTTACGCCTTTTACCACTAAGGTTGTGCCAATGGTGGTATTCCAATCGCCGAGGTTAACGGCCCCCGAGGCAATTTGCGAGGCGCAGCCGTCGGTCATGCCGGCAACTATTTGTACCTGCGGGCTTAAACCCCAATCTGCGGCTAAATCTGGTGCTAAATGCCCAATGGGCGTACCCGAAGGCACCACCTCGGGCAGCCATTCTTTTTTTAAGGGCAGGTGTTCGTAAATATAAGCGGGCCAGTAGCCTTCGCTTACATCATAACCCGATTTTAAGGCATTGGTGTAATCCGTAACCCCCCAGTTTTCGCTCAGTTTACCAATAATATAATCGGTGGCATGAATCCATTTGTGCAGCCGTTGCGCTTTGTCGGGATGTTGCTGCCCGAACCAGACCATTTTGGATAAGCCGCTGGAAGCGTTAAAGCCGGTATAGCCCTGCGGATGACTTTGCTGCGCGACTTGTTTACACAGCCGTCCTTGTTCCGCCGAGCGGTTATCGGAGTACATAATAGCCGGGTGCAACGGATTATTATCTGCATCCAGCGGAATAACGGTACCGGAAGTAGACGTAACCGAAATGGCTTTAATATCGGTTAAGGCAATTTGCCCATTAGCTTCTTTCAATAATGCTTTTACCGACCGTTGGGTAGCGGCCCACCACTCCTGCGGCGATTGTTCTTCGCGCGATTTTTCGTTTAAGGCAAAAGCTTCTTCCTGGCTGCCCACTACGTGGCCGGTTACATCCAGCAAAACCACCCGGGCACCTTGTGTCCCGATGTCGATGCCTAAAAAATAAGGTTCCTTCATGCTACTTCCTCCAGGCACATTTGTTTAAAGGTGGCGCGGTTCTTTTTCCATTCGGCGTACAACTGCTGGTCGCGGGCATTTACCTGGGGTTCTACCACGGTTACCGGTACCTCGGCCTGCTCAGCAGCACCCAAAGCTTCGTTGCAAATAATAACCCCACCCACTACCGACGATTGCTGGTAATTAGCGCGCACCATCACTTTCTTCTGCAACAGGTTAGAGATAAATTGCCGCAACAACGGGCTCTGAAAACCACCGCCACAGGCCCAAACATAATCTTTTTCGTGCGCTTCAATGTCGCAGAGGGTGCTGTAATTTTCTTTGATGCTGCAGGCAATATCCCACAAAGTAGCCCACACAAAATGTGCACGGGTTAATAAATGGGAAACCGGGGCCGGGAAAATAAAACCACCTTTGGTAATCGGGGCTTTTTCGTCGGCTACCAGCGAGCCCAGCGACGCCACGCATTGCAGCTGCGTCAGCGCCGAAAGCTCCTGTTCAATAACCGCGTAACTTTCGTTGGGGTAAAATATTTCTTTCAGGCGCTGGTAATTGAGGCCCGTTACGCCCGCGTTGGTTTCCAGAATAAAGCTATCGGCATCGGTGTGGCGGTTGGTCCACGAGCGTTCCTGCGGATCGATGACGTAATGATTCGCTAGTTTGATAATGGGCGTAGTGGTACCCGATACGATTACCACATCGTCGAGCGCGGGTTCCGTGCCCAAAACAGCCAATTGGGTATCGGCCCCGCCGATAATGACTACGGCTGCCGGCGAAATATTTAAGGCACTGGCTTGTTCGGGCAAAATATTCCCCAAAATGGTACCGGCATTTCCTAATTCCGGTAGGTTGGCCGGGTTAATATCAAAAATAAAACCTAACTCCGGCGACCATTGCTTTTGGGCTACATCGTACAGCAAGGTTTCGGAAGCTTGTGAGTGCTCATACCGGGCCACGCCGCTTAACATGTATTGCGCCCAATCGCTGATACTCACAAAAGTGGCAAACTGCTCCCATATTTCGGGGCGCCGCTCCCGGATGCCCACCAGTTTTAAAGCCGAAAACAGCGAGGTAGGATAACGGCCGGTTAAAGTATAAATATTACTTTTATCGGTCATGATACTTTCCCACTCCCGGCCGCGGTGGTCAATATTGGGTAAGCCAATCAGCGAGTTGCCGTTCTGGCCGATTAATACAATTCCTTCGCGCTGGCTGGTAGCGGTTAAGGCTTTTATTACTACGCCGGGTACCTGTTGTAAAGCCGTTTGGGCCAGGTTGGTAATAATACCCCACAACTCATTCGGGTCGAAATAAATAGATTCTGGATAATTATCGTCTTTGTGGTACGGCATATTTGCCCGTTCCACGCTTAATATTTCGCCGCTGGTTGCCGCTACCGCCACCCGCACATTTCCGGTGCCAATATCAATAATAATGTATGCTTCTTGTGCCGCCATTTCTTAACTATTTACAGGGAGGTTTAGCTTTTAACCGCCAATATTTCTTTGTTGGCCAGTTGTTTAATATTCCGGTTCTGGTCGGTGAACCAGCTTTTTAAGGCATCGTTCATGATAAAAGCATGGTGGTCTTCTACCTCAAAAGTAGCCCCGGCAATATGCGGCGTGGCCAACACGTTGGGCCGGTGAATAATTTTGTAATCGGTGGCATCGGGCGGTTCGTGGTCGAATACATCCAGAATAGCCCCTCGTATTTGATTATTTTCCAAGGCATCGAGTAAATCTTCGCGGTTTACCACCACGGCCCGGGCCGTATTTACAAAAACAGTGTCTTGCTTCATCCGCGAAATCAACGTTTTATCGATCATGCCTTTGGTTTGTTCGGTTACCGGCAAATGTATGGAGACAATATCGCTGGTTTCGAAAATATCTTCGAGCGTAGTTTTCTTATAAGCCGAATCGGCCTGCTTTACATAAGGATCGTAAAACTGAATGGGGCAAGGAAAACTTTTCACCATTTCGGCGATGCGTTGCCCAATAGCGCCAAACCCAACCATACCAATGGTGCGGCCGGCCAGTTCGTTGCCTTTAAATTGCAAGTAAGAGGTATGCGCACCGGCTTCCCAGTTTTCGCCGGCCAGCCACTCGCAACCCGCAATGGTATTGCGTAAAAACGTAATTACATTGGCCACAAACATTTCGGCTACGGCCTGGGCATTGCGCGCGGGCGTATGGAAAACCGGAATATCGTACTCAGTGGCTTTTTCGACGGCTACGTTGGAGGGCGTGCCGCGGCACACGCCAATAAATCTTAAGTCCGGGAATATTTCTATTACTTCGGCCGTAACGTTATCGTGTTCGGTTATTAAAGCATCGGCCTGGGTTTCTTTTAACAAAGAAATTAATTCTTCGGCGTTATAAGCCCGTCCGTGGGGTTTCCAGGGGCGGTAAATAATTTCGCCAAACGTTTGGGCCAACACCGCTTGCGCTTTCTCGTGATAGGGCGCCGTAATTAAAATTCTCATGGTAATCTTGTTTAGGTGAGATAAAACAATCTGGAGAGAATAAACGCTACTCGTTTACCTCCCAGGAAAAATTTATAAATATTAACGGGTACTTAGTTGTTCCACCGGCCGGCTGGCTACGTCGGCTTTTATGTGGTGGGCGGTTTTGGCATTATCGGGCAGGGTAATAAATTTGGTAAGAATGGCACTGAGTAAATAAAGACCGGCTAAAATCCAAACCACGCCTTCGTTTCCGACTAAGCCAATAAATACGCCCACAATGGCTGGGCCCAGGAAAACCGGCAAACCAGCGCCCAGGTTTAAGATTGCCATGGCCGCACCTTTGTCTTTCGAAACCAAAGACGGTACCAACGCCGACAATGGTACGTAACCCGCCAGCAAAGCACCCCATAAAACCCCGGCCATTAACACTACCCAGAAATTATCGCCAACCAATTGCGGGGTGTAAAAGAATAATAACGTAGACAAAGCACAGCCTACGCCACCAAACCACATAACGGTATTGCGCCAGCCCATCTGGTCGCCGACAAAGCCAAATATTAAATTAAAAGCAATATTGGCGGTAAAAATAGTACCCCAAATTTGCAGCCACTCGGTAGTAGAAAAGCCGTGGGCCGCCATGTAAGTAGGTAAAAAAACCGGGAAAGCAAACTGAGCCGTGGTATTAATTACCCGCACCAGACCGCCCAACAAAACTTTGGGTTCTTCTTTTACAATGGTTAAACCTTTCATTAATTCCTGGGCTTTGGCCCCCGGATTGGTGTTGCTGGGTTTAAATTTATCGCGGTTTAAAACCAGCGCAAAAAAGCCGCCCACCAAAACCCAGAAGATAGAGCTCCACATGGTATTGATATAGCCTAAGTGCTGAATGGCCCAACTGGAATAATAAGCACCCAGTACGTTTAAACCGCCCGTAAACACAAACCAGAACCAACCCACGGCCCGGCCCAATTTCTGTTGCGGACTGCGGTAGGTAATCCAAACCAGGAAAGAATAGGCAAATAAGGGATAACCAAAGCCCCGCAGCGCGTACGTCAACAACATTACCGGGAAGTTCAGGTCGGTCATGCCGTAAGCCACAAAACCAATGGTGCCCATAATGTACAGGATTAAACCCATCAGCATGGTTTTCTTGGCGCCGTAGCCTTCGGCCAACACGCCCGAAAACCAGGAAGAAATAGCAATGGTAATGCCGTAAACGGTAAACAACGAAGCCGACTGCTGCATAGACATGCCGTGCTCTAATAAGTAAGGGCTCAGCCAGCCTTGCTCCAGGCCATCGCCCATCATAAAAATTAAAATACCTAAATATCCCCAGCCCAGCTGCCCCGGAATGCCAACTTTTTCCAGCAGGGAATTTCCTGAATTTGTTTCTGTACGCATGTTAGTCTCTTGTTATGATTTTATTATTGGTGGTAGATTCTTTTAGTTAAAACTCGGTTTTGCGGAGGCTTGTATTCTTATTATTTAGCACGAAGTTGACAAGTACAATCAGGCTCCCGCTCATTACTGTTTAGGTTTTAAATAAGGCAACAAGTGGGCTGATATCAGGTGTAAAATCTTGCCTTAATAGCATTAGGTTTAACAATCCTTTTAAAAGTAAACAATATTAAACTTAATTAAACATTATTTAACTTATATTCTAATAAATGAAACACGGTTTACTTTACTAATAGCCCCGGATAAACCATGCCGTCGGCCGATTTAAATTCTAATCCGAGTAAACGGGCAATGATAGGCGCCACATCAATCATCTCCATTTCTTTAATAAATGCGCCTTTTTTAAATCCGGCTCCCATGCCAATAAAACCGGTCTGGATTTCGGGGAAGTTGGGGAAATAACCGTGGTTGCCCCCGGAGCTAGGCCGGAATACTTCGCCGGTGCTGGCCCGGCCAAAAGTAATACCGGGTGTGGCGGCCAAAGCCAATACCACATTGGGGTCGGCGCTGGCTTTCGCTAACTCAGCCCCTTCTATTACTTTAAATAATTTCTGCTGACTTTCGGGTAAAGCCGCCAATATTTGCCGGACCCGGTTAAGCGTTTTTTTATCTTTGGCATCTTTTAAATATAAAAACGCCGAACCACCCGCCGGCTGAAACTGCGCCTGCCACTCGTCTTTTTTAATGTCTTTGAGTAAACCGGCCTGCGCCAGCCAAATATTAGGCTGAATAGCGGTGTGCCCATCTACAAAGCCATGGTCGCCGGTAACAATAATGGCGGTTTGGTTTTTAATGCCGGCTTTATCTACTGCTTCTATAATGGTCCGAATAGCCCGGTCGGCACCCGCCACGGCCCTTCTTACTTGTTCGCCGTCACGGCCCTCAGCGTGTTCGGCGTGGTCTACTACGGGCAAATGCACGGTGGTAAAGTTGGGCTGGTACTTCCGGATTAAATAAGCGGCCATGCGGGCCACGTTATCATCCATTACCAGGTAATCTTTATCCATGTTAAAATCGTTAGCCTCTAATTTACCGGTGGCATTTAATTCAATTTCCTGCCATAAACCAGCGGGCGTAGCATGTTTGCTTGTTTCTTCGCGTCTATCGGGTTGGGAGCCCACTTTCCAGATGTCCGGAATATTATAGTCGATGGGGGCGCCGGCGGTTACCGGCCACAAAACCGAAGCCGACTTTAAACCGGCCTTCCGGACGGCATCGTATATAGTAGGGCTTTTAATGGCATTGTAATGCCAGTACCAGCGGCCAGTGGGGCCGGTGGGCTCAAACGGATCGTTGTAATAAATACCGTGTTTGGCGGCCTTCACGCCGGTTACCAGGGTAGTATGCGACGGAAATGTTACGGTTGGAAAAATGCCGTTTACCCCTTTGGCGTGTACGCCATTTTCCAGGAGGTATTGCAGGTTTACGGCTCCCCAGGATTTATCCAGGTAAAAATCGGGCCGGAAACCATCGATGGTAATTAAAATAACGTGTTTAGCGGCTTGCGCCCAACTGGTTACCGAAAAAGATAGGACAGCTAAAAGCGTTAATAAAATATGTTTCATAGAATAACTTTTTAGGATAGTACTGCGCAATGTTTAATGGACAAAGCACCCGAATATTGCCGGTAAACCAGTCTCTACTTCCACCCAAACAAGCGAGTATCTGGTAAACCCGCGCCAACCGGGGCTTTGCACCATTAATTTAAAGGCAATTAACTTGTTTTAAGTTAATCAGAAAAACCTTTCTCTTATATTTCTCTTTAATTTTATTAAAAAAACTTAAATTTTATTTAAAAAAGTTTGTTTTCGCTCACTTCGGCTTAAAAACAGTTCCGGATCCGGGCATTAAACCGGATCGGGCATTTCAATTAGCTTAATTCCAGCCCGGATTCTGGGCTAAGTTGGGATTCAGCACAATTTCATTAAAAGGCACCGGATGGTAATATTTAAAATCTTCGTACTTTTTCTCGATGTTGATGAGCCAGATTAAATTGCCTTTGGTGCCTTCGGTTAACCGCGATTGCTTATTATCAACCAAAAAATAATATACACCCGGCGTTTTAGCCGTAGGAATGGTGGTTACAAACGCGACGTCTTTTTTGCCGTCTTCATTCAGGTCGTACTCCACGTTCATGGCCGGCACGTACAAGCCTTTGTATTCCATTTCTAATAATTTACCGGCCCGCCAGCGTTTTAAATCATCGTACCGGAAACCTTCCATAATCAGCTCCAGGCCTCTTTCGCGCCTGATTTCCAGTAATACCGGGTCCGAAATATTTGGGAAATAATTTTGCTGCAGGTACGGGTCGGCGGTGGTTGGCAAAGGCGCATTATCAATACCGGCTCTTTCGCGCAATAATTTTATGGTAGTATTCCAGTCGGCGGCGGTAAAGGTGCCTAATTCGGCTTTGGCTTCGGCGTAGTTAAGCAATACTTCGGCGTAGCGAATAATAGGTAAAGAGTTAAAATTTTCGGCCACGCCGTCAGTAGCTTTGGCATCCAATACTAATTTAATGGGCTGATACCCGGTAAAAGTATAGGTAAAATCGGGCGGCGCGGCGGCACCATCGCGCTTGTAATTACCCAACCTGATGGTTTGCTGCAGGCGCAAATCGCGGTTTTTTACTTCTTCTGTAAAAGGTATCTGGTTAAAATTAGCTTCGTCGGTAAAGCGGCTACCGTCTTTTTTCAGGTAAGTATTTACCAACGTTTTATTTAAACTTAAACGGTCGCCGTAAGTAGCGCTGGTGTAGTACCAGTTGGCATCGTTAAATACCCGCAACGCTTTGTTGTTTACCGCCGAGATAATTACTTCGTCGGCAATGGGGTTTTCGCTGATAAATAAATTGCGGTAGCTTAAATCTAAGGAGCCGGCTTTATTTAGTCTATACTGGTTACTTTTCATTACTTCTTCGGCAGCTTTGGCGGCTTCGGTCAGCCATTTATCGGCGGTGCCGCCTAAGTTTAAGTCGGTGTGGTATTTCCGGAAAGTACCCTCAAACAAGCAAACCCGCGATTTAAAGGCTAACGCTACCCATTTGGTAACTTGTGACGCGGTATTATCTTTGGCCGAGCGAATATTCTGGCAGGCAAAATCCAAATCGGCGAGTACATTATCCATTACCAGCGTGCGCGAATCGCGGCCTTTGTACAAATCGGGGTCGCTTACATCCATGCTTTTGTCGTACCAGGGCACATCGCCAAAGCGTTTTACCATGTTAAAATAAAACATAGCCCGGAAAAAGCGCGCCAGACCGGCATAATGGTTCTTGGCTTCGTCGGTAATTTTAGCTTGCTGGTAGTGCTCTAAAAAATAATTCACGTTGCGCAAATCGCCCCAGCTCCAGCCCGATGCCATAGAAGAGGTAAAAGAATTAGGTACGATATAATTATTGGGCGCCTTGCCTACCAGGTAATCGCTCATGGCATCGCCCCGCACTATTTCGTTGCCGGTGGGCAGAATGGTGTAAAATGAATTGGCGTAGAGTTGCAAATCTTTTTCGGTGTTAAATGCATTTTCCGGCGATAATTTATCCAGCGGTTTTAAATCCAGATCGTCTTTACACCCGAAAAAAGAAGTTATTAGCAGAATATATAATATTTTTTTCATGATGATTTCTCTTAAAAAGTAACATTTAAGCCCAACGTGAAGGTTTTGAGCATGGGGTAAGACATACCGTTACCGGAACCGGCGCTTAGTTCAGGGTCGGCGCCTTCAATCACTTCGGGGTCCATGGTCTTAATATTTTTATACATCGGCGAATACACCCACAAGTTCTGGCCCGTAAAGAATATTTTGGCGTTAGCCATTTTTACTTTGGAAATTAGTTGCTGCGGCAAGTTGTACCCGAAGGTTAAATTTTTAAGCCGCACATAGGCCACGTTTTGTAAATATTTAGAGGAAGGCAGCACCAGTTCGGAACGGGCATTCAGGCCCACGTAGCCCCGCAGGCGCGGGAAGTATGCATCCGGATTTTCCGGCGACCACATATTATCTATAACATCCTGCGGCATCCAGCTATAAGGCCGGTTGTAAGGCCCCCAAATGAGCGAATTATCAGTGCCGGGCCAGAAATCTCTTTTGCCTACGCCCTGCAAGAAAGCCGACAAGAAAAAGTTGTTCCACTCGGCACCGGTGTTAAAGCCAAACTGGTAGCGGGGCAAAGAATTGCCAATTACTTTTTGGTCGCCTGGGTCATCCAGCGTGCTCTTGCCAATGCCAATTACGCCATCGCCGTTTAAATCTTTAAACTTAATATCGCCGGGCAATAATTTATTGGCGGCCGCTACCCTAATGTAACTCTGGTCGGCGTGTTCGGCAATATCGGCTTCGTCTTTAAAATAACCATCGGTTTCAAAGCCCCAGATATCGCCCAGGCGCATGCCTTTGTAGTAAGTGGTTATTAAGCCCTGCGGATTATTAAATTTGGTGATGTGCGAAACGTTGTCGGAAAGAATAAACCGGAGATTATACCGGAAAGGCTTGGCCGTGGCAATTTCATCGTTCCAGCCCAGCGATAATTCCCAGCCTTTGGTTTCAAGGTCGGCAAAATTACCTTTGGGCACCGAGGCGCCAAATACCGCCGGCAGCGGCAAGCCCACGGTAAACATATTGGTGGTAGAGCGGGTGTACCAGTCAAAAGAAGCCGTCAGGCGGTTATTCAGCAAGCCCAGGTCGGTACCAAAATTAACCGAAGTAGATTTTTCCCAGGTAAGGCCCGCCGGAATTACGTTGGGTTTCTGGGTGTAATCGGGCCGGATGCCGTTAATAACCATGTTTAATTTAGTTACCGACATGGTTTCGAGGAACTGGTACGGCGAAATATTACCGTTGCCCAGGCTACCGTACGAGGCCCGCACTTTAAACTCCGGTACCACCGGGCTTAATTTTTGCCAGAAAGGTTCTTCGGAAACGCGCCAGCCGGCCGAGGTAGAAGGGAAAAAGCCAAACTGCTGGTTAACCGGGAATTTAGAGGTACCGTCGTAACGGCCATTCACTTCTAACAAATATTTATCGGCGTAATCGTAGTTAGCCCGGAAAAAGCCGCCCATAATGGCCCACTCGCTACCACCGCCCCGTAACGTAAAGTTTAACCCGTTCATCAGCGAAAAATCGGGTAAGGCTGGGTTTAACAAGCCATCTCTTTCGGTGTAGCGGCTCCGCAGGCTGGAACTTTCGTAATTATAACCTACCAGGCCTTTGAGGTTATGCTGGCCAAAGCTTTGGGTATATTCGGTAAAAATATTCGTAGCCAGGTAATTCGTTTTATCATCCGACTCATTCATTTTGCTTTCGCCGCGCTCCAGCATTACGCCTGGCTTTTTGCTGTACGGCACCGGCGTATACAGGCGGGTTTCTACATCGTTGGTCCGCTGAAAAGTAAAGTCGCCGGAAACCCGTAATTTTTTATCCAGGAAACTGGCCACAAAGCGCGATGTATTCCGGATTTGGTAACGGGTTTGGTCGGAGTGATTATTACCCGAAATAAAGCTGCCAAAAACAATAGAGCCATTTTCAGTAATGGTGCCGTCGGGGTTCCGGAGCATGGCAATCGGGAAAGCCTCGTCGGAAATGCGCCGCCAAACCGGGGTGTTAGATGGGTGGTTCAGGATTGGCATAAAGTACGACATCTGGCTAAAAGAAATATCGTTTTCTACGCGCAGCCAGTCGAAAGCCTGCACCGAACCCCGCGCCCGCAGGTTGTACATTTTATAACTATCGGGGTTGTACCGGAAAATACCGCCCTGGTTCATGGCCCGGCCCGAAATAAAATAATCGGATTTTTTACCGCTGCCCGACAAACTCACCGAATGTTCCTGCGAAGCTGTTTTGTCGGCGTATAATTCTTTCATCCAGTCGGTGCTGCCGTAGTACACATATTCTCCGGTGGTGGGGTTTATGTCTACTTTGGGCAACGATGGGTCAGCGGATCTTTTCTTCAGTTCGTCTAAATAATCGAGCGAGAACGGGAAAACACTGTTGGCCTTTTGCGGGTGCTGGTTGTAATCGAACCAGGAGAAATAAGCATCGTCGAAGTTTTTGGCCCAGGTATAGCCATCGGTAACAAATTTGGGCCGGATGGTGTGTTGGTTTAAAGAAAAATTGCTGGAATACGAAACCTGGGTTTTGTCTTGAACCGGTTTTTTGGTGGTAATTAAAATAACGCCAAAAGTACCCCGGGCACCGTAAATAGCCGCCGAAGCCGCATCTTTCAGCACCGAGACACTTTCCACGTCGTTCGGGTTAAGCAAATTAGGATCGCCGGGCACCCCGTCTATTAATATCAAAGCACTACCACCGGCCCCAATAGAAGTAGCCCCCCGCACGTTGTATTCGGCGCTCCGGGTAGGTTTGCCATCGGTCATCCGGATGTTTAAGTTTGGAATTACCCCTTGCAAACCGCGGGTCAGGTTGGTAAGCGGCCGGTTTTCCAGCACTTCGCTGCCCACCTGGTCTACCGCCCCGGTTAGGTTTACTTTTTTCTGGGTACCGTAGCCCACTACAATTACCTCTTCCAGCGATTTGGCATCCGGCGTTAAGTTTACCTGCAATTGGGTAGCATTGCCTATGGCTACTTCTTTCGTTACATACCCGATGTAGGAAAAAACCAGCGTTCCTTTTCCGTCGGGTACTTCTAACGAAAAATTTCCAGCAACGTCGGAAGTAGCACCAATAGTAGTACCTTTTAATACTATTGTAACCCCAATCAATGGTTCTCCTTCGCCGGAAGTAACTTTACCTTTAATGGGCACGTTGGCCAGGGCCACTGGTTTAGTTTTAAAATGCAGCGTGGCTTTCTCATTTTTATTTACTATACTGGTCCGGGAAAGCGCCGTGCTAGCCGGGCTGGCGTAAAGCATTTCGGACAGGCCGAAAATAGCAATTCCGGATAAGAGGCTAACGCGCAGCGCCTTTATTCGGTAACCATGGTAACTTTTTTTCATTTTCATTGTTTTTTGTGGTGTAATAAGAATAAGAAACAACAGTTTTATTCTTGTATATATGTATTTAGCTGTTCCGGTATTGCGCTTTGCCTACCTAAAACCTTAGTCATTTGGGTTATAACAGGTTTAAATATTCTTTTAACAAATAAAGTAATTTAAACCAAATTAAACCAAAACAAACACCTATTTTAAAGCTTATGAAAGTGAAAAATACACTTTTTAAAACTATTATTAACTTTTATTGCATATTTTAAAGCAATAAAGATTCTTGATTAAACTTAAAGCAAAAATAATTGAAATAATTTTAAAGGTTTGTTAAGTTTGTATTAAGCCTACCAAGACTTATTAACTTAAGGTTAAGCCTCAGAGCAATCTTGTATGAAAAATATTACCGACAGACATCAACTGATTTTACAGAAACTACAGGAAGACGGGCGGGTCAATATCCAGGAACTAAGCGATTTAATGGAAGTTTCGGGCGTTACCATTCGCAAAGACCTCAAATTATTAGAAGATAAAAACCTTTTGTTCCGGACGCGGGGAGGCGGCTCTATCAGTAACCCGTACACCAACGAAAAACCCATTGACGAAAAGGAACTGATAAATGCCGACGAAAAACAAAAAATTGCGAAAGCCGCCTTATCGTTAATCGGGCAAAACGACTCTATTATTATTGGGTCGGGCACTACCGTTTTTCAGTTGGCCCGTTGCCTGTACCCCAGCAAACACCTGACGGTTATAACTCCGGCCGTTAAAGTTACCCTGGAGCTCTGCAACCGGCCCAATATAGAAATATTGCAGCTAGGCGGTTTAATCCGGACAAATTCGTCTTCGGTAGCGGGTGCTTTTGCCGAGCAAATATTAAATAGTATTTCCTGCGGCATTTTATTTTTGGGGGTAGACGGTATTGACCTCGATTTTGGCCTTTCTATTACCAATTTAACCGAAGCTACCTTAAACCAGCGCATGATAGAATCGGCGCAAGTAGTGGCCGTACTGGCCGATAGCTCTAAATTTGGCCGGCGCGGCTTGGGCCGGGTTTGCAGCCTCGAACAGGTACAATATATTGTAACGGATAGTGGGGTACCGGCCAGCACCGTAGAAACCCTGGAAGAAAGAGGCATTAAAGTAATTATTGCCAGGTAAATTATTCAAATTAAGAATTTACTAGCATTGGTAAGTTCAAAGTGTGATTTTTAAATGGTAATTATTGCAAATAGCTTGAATATTTAAGCTGCTCTTTAGAAATAGAAAAAAGGTCAAAAAAAAAACACCAACCCTAAATTATAAGGCTGGTGTTTTAAATTTCCGTGGAGCTGCAGGGAACCGCACTAACGCCACTAAGTCATTGTAAATCAGGAGCAATAAAAATACGTGTTACGCAAAATGTTACGAACACTCGTGTTTTTTCCTCTAAAAACGAAAAAAGCGACACCAGAAGCGCCGCCCTTTATTCATTAAAAATGATGAAGTAAAGATAGGCATTTTATCCGGAACAGATTTATTTAAGTCTGCTGGATATTTATTTTCCCAGTCCTAAAAATGATGATGAATGCCGGCTGTTCTAAAGCGGCCAAAACACTCTGCCAAGATTCTTCAACTGTTAGCAGATGGTGGCCTTTGCCCAGGTGGTAATTATACCAACGGTCGCTGCCGTGGCCCAGCATCTGGTATTCCCAACTTAGCCATTCCTTTTTCTGCATGCCGTGGACCTTCCCCGGCTCGCCTTTGTAAAGCACCATGCCCGGGTTAGCCGTGGCTCGCTCTTTATAGGGTTTATATTCCTGGTAGTCTTTAAAGCCAAGTATTTGGATTTCGCCGTAGCGGGTGAGGTTTAACTTGAGCATGGCGCAAAAATAATTTAAAAATATATACTGAATTTCTTGTAATGTAACGTAACATTACATATCTTTACAACGTTAAAGAAATACAAACAGCAAAGAAAAAAGCTATGAAAACAACATATACCATAAGTTTTTATGATGAGGAAGAAATAGTAGGGATAAATTTCCCAGATGAATTTGAGAACTTGGAAGAAGTTAAAAAATGGGTTGACAATGAAAAACTACCCTATTCTGTGCTACATATAAGTGAATGGGATGATGAAGAAAATTGCAATCCGCTCGGGAACTTGGATAGTATATTATATGAGAAAGGATTACTAAATGAATAAGGTATTAAAACTATACAACGGAAGGGGGCAAGGCACCGGAGAGTATAAAAGAGGTTGCGTATATATCGCCGCCTATTCTCAAAAACAAGCGGCAGAAATGATATGCAAAGCCTTTAATACTTATGTAACCTTAAATGAAATTCAAAATTATTTTCATTTTGGCTCTTGGGGCGACCCAATGAAAAACATAATTCCAGAAAACCCCTGTATTTATGCTTCTAAGACTTATAAAGACAAACCCGAATTAATTCTATCTTTGGATAAAGAAAAATAAATGAAAGAACCCGAAATTAACCTAAACGGATGGGTAACAGTAAAGACCTTGGCAGATAGGTTAGGTAAAAATACTACTTATGTGTCTGCTAATATTGCCCGTAAAAGAATACCGTTCAGAGAAATAGTAGAGCTAAATAATTTAAAACTGGTTCCCGGAGATTGGAAGCCTACTTAATAAAAAAGCCCAACCATCCGGCAGGGCTTTAGTTAACTATTTGCACACAAACTATTTCAACTTCCGATAAATGTCGTAAGTACCCTTGGCTACTGCTGCGGCTATAGCCGTGCCAATAATCCAGCCCCGGCGGCGTTTCTTCGCCCGGTCAGCTTTCCATAACCTTTCGTTATTCTGCGCAATGGTTTTCCATTGTTGGGCTTCCGAGGCGAAAGAGTTGGCCTTCATGGTTTCACCAGCGGTTCGCTGATTAGCTACCTTTATGGCTGTTTCTAAGCTGTCAATCGTTTTTTTATTGCCTGACAACCGTTCCGCCCAAATGTCTTTTGTGCGTAGTTCCTCAATCGCGTTATCTAACCAGATTTTTTTGACGGTAACGTTTTGAGAAAAACTGGTCATACTCTGCATCAGTAGTATAAACAGGAATATGGCGTACTTCATCTTCTCTTTTTTTATAAGTTTCTTCTTTAATTTTCTGTTGCCGGTTAAAGGCGGCCAAGGAATCGGCCCGGGCCCTTAGCTTTATCGAATCCTGCTGCCATTGTCGGCGCTTTTCTTGTTCGGCTTTAATCGTTTGTGCGGCCGCCTTATTTTCCTGTTTTATCTCGCGCCGGGATGTGGTTTCATGTGCATCGAAAAAGCCGACAAGCTTCAACAGTATAAGCAAAGCAAAAACAGCTAAGACCACGTAAATTTGATGGATTTTCATTGATTTAAATTTTTCACTTCTATTTGTATGTCGTGCGGGGCCTTTCTTTTGCCGCCAAAATAAGGGTAGTTCAACCACCCGCACTTAGGCTCTAAAAGCGTATATTCTTCTATGGTTTGGGCTACTTGCTCCCCAAAAACACTTAGCATTACTACCCGATTAATCGCATCATGCTCTAGGATAAATTTAAATTCTTCGTCCAGATTGGGCAGCAAGATGCGCTTGCTCATGCGAGGCTCTTTTATTTCGCTTCGGTCGTGCTGGTAGATGCCCACCTCTATTTTGGCTTGGTTTTCCACACTTGGTCGCCAACACCAGCGAATGGAATTATTATCCGAGAGCAGGCCATACGTCCACCCCATACCCTTATTCCATTGGTAATAATCGAAGTCCGATTCATACAGACAAGACTTATCGAATTTAACCAACCAGGTTTGCCGTGTCCGGCCAAAGTGCATGCCGAATCTTCGCGGCCGGCTGTAGTGTTCGCCTTTGGGAATGGTGTAAATCATAGTTCAGGCAGTTCTACAGTTTGCCCTGCTAACTCGTGGGTACAATCAGACAAAAACTGAATGTTGCCATCTGTTACAAAAGAGTGGCAAATATGTTGAAGCATTTCTTCACCATAAAAATACCTTACACGAATGCTCGGTGAAAATGTAGGCTTATCAGGGTTGCCATTATAGGTCCATTGCGGGCTTTGGTTGCCCGCTGTTTGCACTTTATGGCTGCTTTTGCACCCCGGACATTCAAAAATCAATGAACCTGGTTCGTTCTCTATCGGAAGTAATTTCATAAAGTTTATTTATTAAGTAGTTTTTTCCCTGCCTCAATTATCAGAAACAAGGCGGCCGCAATGGCATAAGGAATGACTAATAATTCTAACAAGGTTGCCCAAGGGCGTTCATCAAAACCGGTCTTTTCCGGAGCCAAAGCAATACCCAGGATAACAATTGCCAGCCAGACAATGGCCCACACAAATACAGGTGTATAGTTTTTCATCTTCTATTTATTATTGAAAGGATCTTTTTTGATTGCTCTAAACTTAATTTCAAACTTGCCGGAGTTTCTCATAACAGAATCATTCCTTCGTAAAATTTGTGCGCTATGGCCGCTATTTGTGCGGCTTTATCCTGACCATTTACTATCCATCGAGCACCTAAATAATCGGTATTGGTAGGCGTGATATAGTTTTCTAATTTTCTCCCGGTGTACCAGCCTTTCTTCATACCATCAACCAGCAGCAGCGCTGCTACGGGCCTTTGTAAAGCTAAATCAGGGTCGTTCACCAAGTCAATTCCGTAAATCTCCCCTATCCGGCGGTAGTTGTCTTCTAAAGTAATTTGTATCCAGCCCCGGCCGTAGTAGGAAAGTCCTTTGCGGTTCGGAAGACCGTAATTCCTTTTAATTTTTCCAGCTTTTAACAACCGCGTTACGTGTGCTACAGCTTCGGCATTTGTTTTTGCGTAACCTTCTCGTATGGGTAGCCAATCCGGATTATGCTTGGCACTATAACTCTCCCAATAAGCGGTAGCGAGTATGTATGCTATTTGCCGGTAATCGTAAACCTGCCGCTCTCTACAGGTTTGGAGTATTTCATTAACCGTATCGACAACGCCTTGCCTTAATTTACCACCAAAGAGGCTGTGCCTTATGGAATCAAAAAAGGCCTGGCTATTCATTCTTTAGCGGTTAAAACAAAGTCTGCTGAAGTTGCTTGGGCTTTGGCCTTTTTTGCCGCCGGGCACTCTTCCGGCTTCTCTTCTTTATTGGCCACAAGTGGCGTTAAAGGAATACCGTTTCCGTCCGCTTGCTTGCGGGCAAAAAACTGGCCGGCAATAGTAAAAACAGAGCCGGTCAAGGCTAGTCCGAAAAGTAAAAGCTTGGTTTCAAAGGGCACTTTGTCGAAATGAAAAACAAAATTTGGCCTTATCTCTAAATGCACAAAATCGTTTAAGCAGGCGGCGTAAGCCAACGTATAGGCCCCCCACATCATTAGCCTTTTTTGTGACCAACGATTGGTAGCATGATTGCGTGATGTATCCCAAGCTATCTGCTTTAGCGTTTTATAGCCTTCGCCGAAAAAGAAGTTGGCAATTATTCCAAGCACAACAATAGCAAGCATATAGGGCATCCAGGGGCCTATGTAAACTAAATAGATTTCTTTGGCGCTCATGGTTCGTCTTGTCTTCTTTTTACATCATCCACATCCCGCCGCATATATTTCATTTCAATAGCGATTTCCTGCAATGTGGTCTTTAATTCTCCAAAAGTTGTATTCAGGGCTTCGGACTGCCTTTGCCGGTCTTGGGCCGCTTCTTTGAAATAAGTGGTTAGCTTATTATCAATAATGGTATCAATGGTTTTGATTGTCGCAACAACAGAGCTGTATTCGATTAAATCCTTTGCCCTTCGTTCTTCGAGTTCATGCAACTTTTTATTTATTTCTAACATGTCGCCCTGTAATTCAGCAATTTTCAGCATTGCTTTTAACAGGTCGTTATTAACTTTTACAAAAAAGCCGAATATTGGAACTACTGCAATTTTCAGCACCCACGAGATTATATCTTCTAGTTTCAAACTCCCACCCTGTTCTTATAATATACTGTATCGGTAAACCCGGCTTTGCTTTCCTGCTCGGCGGTTCCTTTGGCAAATGTGCAATGCTCCATAATCATGTTTTTGGAACTATTAGGCGCGGTTACATTGCCGTTTAAATAAAACTCTTTGTCAATTGGGTTAATCGTTTCTATGCGACGGAAAACCACCCCCACCATGGCACTAGCTCCTACGGTAGGGCCTTTGCCCGGAACTGTTAAGTCTTGCCGGATTGAATAAGCGCAGTTTTCTATCCGGCAATTCAGGTAATACACGTTTATCAAAGGCTCTAAGCCTGGGTGTGCATCGTGCACCGGGTCGAAGTGCGTAGTTGTTATATTAGGTAAGCCGTACCGCAAATCTTTGGCGGTTAAACCATCTACCATACAGTTATAAGCACCACCATAAAACTGTACAGAGCTTTGCGCAGTAACGGCTTTGGGGTTGTTGGAGGCCGGATGCGGCCCAATGGCGGGCTTACCTTCGCAATAGGGATTATAAACCGCTACATTGTAGGTGTAGTGGCCAGCCACAAAATAAGATGTCTGGTCCGGCACCTCATCCCATGGCCGGTCTACGGTTATTTTATTGCCGCTTACGCTTTTAATTTCCCTAACCTGGCCAATGCCTTTGCCCCGGATAATTTTAACCAAGCCTACTTTTAAGCCTGATTCAATATTGTCAAACCCAATGGTCTGGTAGTTGTTCTCCTGGCTTACGGCGGTGCTGGCCGCTTTCGTAATTGGCCCTTCGTATAATATTTGTTCGCTGGAATTAGGGTCTACATTATCGCCTACAAACCAATTTTGTTTTGTATCCCATATCATGCGTACACCTAGTTTGTTGGCCCGGTAGCTTTCTATGTACTGGTTTCTGCTGGAACTGGACCCGTTATTACCTACATAGAACCTGCCCTTGCCCCAACCGGTTTTTGTATTATTAATGTCATAATCTTCGCAAACCGGGTTAAATATAGCTATGCCTTCGGCGCCGAATGAGTGCACCGGCTCCCCAGCATCGTCAGACACCCGCCACCGGCAATCATGCAAAAAGGTTTGGGTAGCCGCACCAATAAAATTATTCATGCCCGAAAAAGTGCATTTGGTAAAAGTGGTATTATCCGAGCCTTCTATATCTACCGGCGGCAATCCTGGGAAATGGAAGTGGCAATTTGTATAAGAGGTATTTTTATTACCCCGGATAAACATGCCTTTCGTCGTGATGTTTTGCTTGTTTTTATCAAAATCAACGTCTACAAACTCCACACCCGAAAGCGGGAAAATATCTATTACAAAGTAAGAACCGGCAAAACCTTCTTTGGCCCGGATAACCGTTTTGCCCGCTACGCCCTGTACCCTAAAATTGCCGCCGCCTAGTCTTTCCCATGTGGTTGAGATTTCCAAAGCTCGTGCCGGCAACTGAATAACCGAACCGTTGTTGTTATTTTTAGCGGTAGTAAAAGCTTTTTTAAGCGCCTCTAAATCGCTGAGATTTGCATCCAGGCTAATAACCGGCCCGGTATATTTGGTTTCGGCCACTACGGCAATATTTACCTGATTGGAAGCCCCGAAGCCATGATTGTTGTGGGCCTTAACCTGGTAGCTACCCGGTTTAACCGTGGCCGGAACGCGGTATTTAATACTGTATGGATTAACCGATAAAACTTCTGCTTTGATACTGCCCGGCTCCAGGGTAACTGTGGCATTATTGGTGCCGGCTTTTCTGTCCTGGGCCAGGTTACAACCGAATACATAGCCTTCCTGACCGGGGGTTAACCGTTCTTTGGCCCACCACAATTCAGATTTGTTTACATATACAGAATTGCTTTTGCCTACGGTGTCTTCGGCCCAAACTTGGTAAACGTCGTAAGGCAAAGCGGCCGGTATGGTTATGGTCGCTAACTGAGAATTTAATTTTTGGATAATGGCCTCTACCGGCTTGCCGGCTTCGGTTTTAACCCAAAACTTTTTTACGCCTGATAATTGACCATATATTACTAAGCTTTCGTCCGGACCAGCAATATTGCCGGCCGCGCTGATTATAACTTTAGAAATGGGTTCTTTTGGCTTCTCCGGAATAGGCTCCGGTTGCGGAATAGGCTTTGGTTGTTCAGGTTCAGGCTTGGGCTGCTCGGGTACAGGCTTAGTAAGGTCTGCAATCTGCTTCTGCAGTTTTAAAACTTCGTCGTTAGCTGTTTTTAACCCTAAGGTTAAAGCAGAAATCTTTTCTTGGTAGCCTTTTACCTCATCGTTTATTATCTGTATTGCGCCGTCTTTGGCTTTAATGGTTTGATTAAGGCCAGTAATAACCGCATCCTTAGCCCGTAAATCGGCTTCGGCCTTGGTTTGCGCGGCTTGTAAGTCAGCCTGGGCTTTATTCAGGGCATTGGTAGCAGCGGTAAGCTTAGTGTTTAACTCAGTAATCTGGGCATCTTTGTTATCCGGAACCGGATTGGGAGCCGGCGCAGGTGAGGCCGGGGCAGTTGCTCTTTCCCAGACCGAACCATTTTTAGGCGGTGCGGTTACATTGCCGGCTTTTTTCTTTTTCCACCAAGTGCCAGTTGGGTATTCGGTTAGTTCGCCAGCGGCATAATATCCAGGTTGAAAGAGTGCCATTTTATAAATATTTTAGATTAAAATACTGCTTGCCCGTTCCACAGCTAAAATGCTGTTATTCTTTACAATGCAAGTTAAGAACTTCGTAATAATACGAAATTATTAAGTATAAGAAAAGCCGAAGTATCGGCTTTCTTTTTTACTTGGCAGCTTCTCATATCTTACATCCTTGGTGTGGAAATAAGGACTACAAAGAAGGGCTTAAGGCATAAAAAATTTCGCTGGCATTATTATTAATCATAAGGAGTATTTTCTATATTGTTTTATGGTATCCAAAATAGAAGAACTGAAAAGAATTGCCATTGAAAGGGGTGGTAAATGTCTATCTAACCATTATGTAAATGCCACGACAAAGCTTAAATGGGAGTGTGCAAAAGGCCATCAATGGGAAGCGCACCGGAATAGTGTAGGCACAAATAGAACTTGGTGCCCTGAGTGTTATAAAGCTAGGCGTGGTGAAAAACTCCGAAAATTCAATTTAAATGAGTTCGAGGAACACGCTGAAAAGCTAGGAGGTAAATGCTTATCCGCTGCCAATTATAAAAACATTAAAACAAAACTGTTATGGCAGTGCGCAATGGGCCATCAATGGGAGGCATCATGGGCTGGTGTACATGGGAGTAACTCATGGTGCCCTAAATGTGCTATAACTAAAAACGCCGAAAAACTGCGTATAACAAATATTGGGGGAGGCGAAAAACTGCGCAAATTTAATTTAAGTAGATTCGAAGAACACGCTGAAAAAAAAGGTGGAAAATGTTTATCTGCTTCTCATTATAAAAATGCTTATACAAAACTGTTGTGGCAGTGCGCAATGGGCCATCAATGGGAGGCACACTGGAACAGTATAATACATGGGGGAACATGGTGCCCTAAATGTTCCCTTAATCATGGTGAACGTATTTGTAGGTTATTTTTCGAACAATTATTTAAAACGCCCTTTATTAAAATTAAACCTAAATGGTTATTATCCGAGCGGGGCTTTAAATTGGAGCTTGACGGATATTCTGAAAAAATGGCTTTAGCTTTTGAACATCAGGGAACCCAACACTATATAGAAAGAAACCATTTTAAAGACCATTTATTCTATGGACAGGGAAACTCAAAATTTAAAATTATCCAGGCACGAGATAAACTTAAATTAGAGCAATGTAATAAACAGGGGATTCTAATTATTCAAATTCCTTCAATCCTGGAAACATTGGGAGTAGATAATGTAAAACAATTTATAAAAAAAACACTGCAGGAAAACCATTACCCTTTGCCAAACGGGTTTGATGCCACAATAGTTAATTTAGAAGATGCTTATAATAACGACCTTATAAAAATATGTCAAGATAAAGCAAAGGAAATGGGAGGTAAATTGATTTCCTCACTTTACGAACACAGTAAGGCGCCCCTTTTATGGGAGTGCGCAGCAGGACATCAATGGGAAGCCCCATGGAATCGCATAGACTCAAGAGGGTCATGGTGCCCTAAATGCGCCAATAGCAATACAAGGAAAAGGAAACTTAAAGGCGATTTGGAAGAATTCAGGAAGCATGCGATTAGTAAAGGAGGGCTTTGTTTGTCAAACAGTTTTGGTGGTTACACAACTAATTACCATTGGCAATGTGATAAAGGGCACCATTGGAAGGATACATGGAGTAATGTAGGTATTAGAGGAACATGGTGTCCAGTTTGCAAAAAGAAAGAAAGGCTCACTAGTATTGAAAAAGCAGTAAGCGAAATAAATGAATTTGCAGCAAAAAAAGGCGGCAAATGCTTAACGGTTAATAAATATAAAAACGTTGGCACGAAACTTTTATGGCAATGTGATAAAAGACATCAATGGGAAGCCACAGTTACAAGTGTAGTTGAGAGTGGCACATGGTGTTCAATATGTTCAGGGCATAAAAAGAAATCAATTGCTGAAATCCAACAATATGCAAAGGGGAAAGGAGGACTATGCTTAAGTGGAACTTATAAAAACAATAAAACAAAACTACTTTGGCAATGTTCTATAGGCCATCAATGGGAGCAGCAATGGGATAGGATGGGCCCAAGAGGACGGTGGTGTCCTGAATGTTATAACATAAAAAAAGCCAAACCAACCCGCGCTCAATCACAAGGGCATGTCTCCTAATACTAAGACGCATGTTTTATTCCAGTCTAAACTATATCCTGGAACATATTAAATTTTACTGGGCGCCGCTTCATTTCAATCGGCAGGTATTTATGTATTTGATTTAGTATTTCAACATCCATTTTCCTCTGCTTCCACCGATTATACAATTTAGGTGATACAAACCAGGTTTCTAAATGCCTAATTATAATATCACTTATTAGTTTTATTTTTTCTTTTTGATTGTACGATAGAACCTTCTTTAAATCAATTTCCTTCTTAACATTATTATAATCGAGACAGCCCAAAATTACATGTAAGCTGTCTCCTTTAGGTATAAGATTAATAAAGGTTACGCCCAAGATAGGGTAAGCTTTCTCTGTGGCTATTATTGTTGGTAAATCATCCAAATTAAATACAAATGGATCAGGAGACGAATATATAGAAGCGGTACATATTTCAATTCTAGGAAGTGTAAAATAAATAAATTCAAAATTTTTGGAATTTTGGTTTAAATCCTGTTCCAATAGAAATTTAACCCCCTTCATCATTTTACTAGAAAGTAGAAATTCAACAGAAAGACTATGAAAAGAATTTTTAACATCCTCATTTAATGTTGAGGATTTAAAAATTTCCTCGTACCATTTTAGGTTGTAATCTTGTTTGTATAATTCATTTACTAAGCCCCTATATGAATAAAGAAGTTGGTTTTTATAAAGTGAATAATCAACTTTTTCAGATTCAATATCTTTAAATATCTTAGTGTCACAACTATTACAAAAACCCCAAAAGGTAATCGTGTCATTATACTTATTTCTGATTCCAGCCCCACCCTTTACAAAGCGATAACGCCTATCGTCGAAGCGGGGGTAAATTACCTCTATATGATAAACTTTCCCATCCGTACTAGCAATGTCTTTTAAAGGGCCTCCGGCCTGTTGGACGTGTGAACGTATCGCTAAATCATTACAATAGGGGGTATAACATTTTTGCTTTGTCTCTCTTACCTCTCTTCTTAACCGTGCTAATTCCCCTTTATCTTTGTTTGTTAATGTCACCTGATAACTGTATTTTTTAATTATACATTTTGCCAATATAAATTCTAATATAGTTAAAATAAAAAGCCCTGCAGGTGGACAGAGCTTTTTTTCTGGCTAAAATTTAAATTTAAGTTGCTATAGTGGTGAGCCCTTCGCCTCTTGGATTTACTAACCTGCCAGAATTAGACGGAACAGTTTCATGATAGTAAACATCAGCCCCCACGAATAGCTCAGCGGTAGAATTTTCCGCAAATAGGTGTAGGTCAATCCAGGTAATACCATCAGTGCTGCGTTGCAATGTTATTTTACCTGTTATACCATCGCGATAAATTCCAATTGGACTTGGCAAGTTTACGGTGTACAAATCGCCTTCGGAAACCACACCGGCGGCTAATGCTGTAATTATCCCATCCTCTCCAGCAAAAGCACTGGCTAAAAATGTTTCCCAAGCACCTAATGCATTAGTTGTTTTAAAGCCTAATACAGACTTTTGACCAACGCCGGACGTTCCCGCTTGCCATGTAGCCCAAATACGGCCCGAAACCCCTGCCGGCAAACTCTTACTTGATAATCCTGTATTCCCATAACCCGCAATCAATCCGGAGCCGACCGGCCCCCAGGTAGTACCCGAAATAATACCTAATTTATTCACCGAAGTAAAGCTAATAGCTTCCCCTGGTAAGGTTTGTTCATTCCCAGGTGTAAAACCGGGCAAACCGGTATCCAGTAGGCCGCTAGCAGTAACGAGATGGTGTTTCAGGTTTAATACATGTCCCCCATCGGCAATAGTCAAAATTTTACTCGCATTAGCAGCAGCATCCCGGTTTACATTAACCCGGTTAATGGTAAAATTCTTAACGGTGGCCGCTTTAACCTGGATGTGATTAGTGGTTCGGTTAGTGGTCTTTTCGTAAGAATCGTACCCATCAACAATTAAATTTTTTACAACCGTGGCGGCTCCGCTAATTAAAATTGTAGGTGTGTTATCTAGGGTAAAATCGTTTCGTTTCAGGTTGCGAAAAACAACGGTTTCACAATTGCCATTAATATTTATAACCGACTGATTAACGTAATTTGGCCCTGGGGCTTTAATAGCCACATCAAAATCATCAAACAAAACTGAACCCACGTTGCCCGGCCCGGCATCATCTAAACCGGCCGGATTCTGCCAATAATTATCTATAATTACTGCTAAACCATTTGCCCACCCTTTTATATTTCTAAATGTAAAACCATCCTGCCGGAAATTCCCACTCATCATGCGCAACCCAGCAAAGTGCCCGTTTAGATAAATATTATCTACCAGTACATTGCTTTGCGGCCCGCCGTTGCCAATATACAAATCATATACCCCCGCATCTACCCCATTCAGCAATCCCGTGCAACTAAAGGCCATGTGGTCATCGCCGCAACGAATCCAGCCGTTTTTAACCGTAATATTCTTAGCATAGCCGCCAAAATCCAACCCATCGGTATTAATTTGGCTCCCGCTATCAATCATAAAGTTCTCTACCAATATATTTTCAGAGGTCAAAAACAAAATTGCATACCCAATAGAATTTAACCAGGTGGTATTTTTTATTTGGATATTGCGCACACCATACATGCGGCATATAACCACGAACCCATAATCAGCAGTTGCCAATACTTGTTTTGCAACCCCGTTTACATACCCGTTTCCGTTCCAAATACCGCCATCAATTACAATGTTTTCATCCGTAATCGGCTGTACGCCATTTTCTACACCGGCATAAGGTGTAGCGTTAGCAAAAATTGCTTTATTGCTATTATCGCGACGAATAGCCCCGCATCCCTGTTGGGTAATAATGGTGGTATTAGAATATACAAGCAATCCGGTAACAGAATACTTACCATCCCAATAAATCGTGATTGGCCCTTGCTGCGCTTTGTCCAGTACCGCCTGTATTTTGGCGGTACTGTCTGCACCGAAGGTTTGGGAGTTAGGCAATAAACTGGCATCAGATGGGCCAACTTCTTTAGAAAGAAAATAATAATGACCTGAAAAGGCTGCGTTGGTAAAAAAGTTGTGAATTATCATTTTTATACTGCTATTAACCCTTGATGTTGAATGTATTGCAGTGGAGCCAACTTATAACCAGTTGTATCGCATAAAGCGTAAATATCTCCTGGATAAGAGCCTAGATTAAAAACTGTTGACCACTCACTGCCGTCGGTTGTTTCGTCTATTGTTAAAATGTCGTCTTCCCGCCATACCCTATACCATGCGCCGTGGGTAGCGTTCTTTACAATCCCCGCATCAGGTAAATCATCCACCTCTGCACTGCCCGCCCCTTTCACCCAAGTCAACCTGCCAAATCCATCAATGAAATAACCCAATGGCCAACCCCAAGAAGTGGTCAATCCTTTGCCTTCATTGAAAGAATTTGTACTTCGAAAGGCGACCATGCCCGCAAAGACAGGATAAGCAAAATGTTGGGCAATCCCGCCGTTTACACCCGCAGGCAGCTTCATGTTTAACAAACCGCCATTACCCCAAACATCACCTGTATCATTAGTTACCCTCCAGAAGTTATCTGTATTAATCATGCCGGGAATAGAAGGAAAGGAAACCAAAGACCATCCGTTCATTAAACTACCTACCCAATTTCGCACGGGCTGATTCACTAAATCAATAGCCGACAAACCATTTAAACCTTTGATTTTCGCATTAAATGTTGAAATGGTAACCGGGTTATTGCTAATTGGAAAGGGATTGGCAAACTTTAACCGCCGCATGGTACCATTGAATACTGTATCCGAAACTAAAGTATTTGCTGGATTGGTACTTACATCCGTGGTCGTTAGCAAAGAAGCATCATCTAGAATCTTGTCGTAAGGCAAAATAAGTTCATCTGCCGGATAGTTTTCATTCTCCACTCGCAAGGTATTGCTACTGTAATTATTAGTTGCGCTTGGGGCTTCGGTAAGCAAAACTGGGGCTGTGACTTCTTCAGGAGGTTCTGTACTGCTGCCTGTTCCTCGATACCAAATAGTAATTAAATCTCCGATAGCCGGGGTTTTACCGTTGGGTAGGTTTAGCATTACCTGAATGCCAAATAAGTTTGAATCAGCTGATTTATAGCCATAAATAGTAAACTCTGCATTAATTACATCATATCTTAATATTTTAGTAGGGGTCGCACGCGCAAGGGTAAAGGTGTTAGAACCTGCGTACTCAAATACTTCCATGTAGTGGTCCGCCAGCCCTGTCCCTGCGTTCGTTTCATACTGCGGTATATTCAAAGCTCCGGTTTCCGGGTTGTAGGTAGCTGGGCCGGAATTGCCGGTAGTGGATAGCACTATATGCTCGCCCTGTTCTTCAGCAAAGTCTGCCATATATCCCATTATGGTCCGCAATTCAGCCGCCGTTATGTTGCTGCCGGAAGCTAAAAGACTGTTTACATAGGTATCAAATTGTTGGCGCGTCATATTGTTGTTAAATAAAAGTCATTGGTAAAATCAGCCGGCGAGAAATCGCCCTGTACAGGATTGGTAGTAGTGCCACCCGTTGCCCAAAGAATAACCCCGTTGGTGTCGTGGGTTACTACCTGATTGTTTTTGGTAACATCGTAACCCGGACGGGCTTTCATCCATGCATCAAAGTAACCATCCAGTAATAAGGTGATGTTCCCGGCTAAATTGGGGGTAAAGCTTAAACCGCCAGGAATAGAAATAGTCTTTACATAGGAGCCTTGTGGTTGATAAAGCGGGTCAGCGGCTGCCCGGGTTAAGTAATTACCTTTAGGTTGGTAAGTATTTGCTGCATCGGTCTTTTTTAAATATGTAGCTTCTGCATCGGCAATTTTAAGGTAAGGTGTTAAATCCACTCCGGGCGAACTGATTGGCATATATTGGGTGCCGGTCCACCGGTAGCCCACCCCGTATTGTGCATCAAAATAAAGCGTGGCCGTTTCACCCGTGGGCGGGAAAGCACCAAAAGTTAAATATTCCTGCACTTCGTCAATACCCGAAAGAAGCAAGGCTATTTCGGCTTTGGTGTGGTACCGCGTATCGTGGTTGTGGTTTATAAAAGCATCGTACAATTGCCGGAACAAAACCATGTCCGGGGCGGTTTTCGGGTTTTCTTCCCCGCCTGGTGCAATCGCGCCCCTTAAATCGGTATAGCGTACGTATTTGCTGCCGTCTATTTTTTCGCTCGCAAAGGTGGCCGCGCAACCGGTCAGCTGGGCCCCGGCCAAAGCCAGGGCAGTTAAGGTCTGTATCAGGTAAAATTTACCCGCTTGCAGGGTAGAAAGCGACTGAAAAGCCCGGCCGGGTTTATAACTATTCCATCCGCCCGGTGTAAGGTGGTGCACGCTCACCACGTCCAGTCCAGCTAAGTTTAAATCCGGTCCGGCGTACAAAAACTGGGACAAACCTTCGGGAATTACGCCTTCGCTGGTGTCGCACGGAATGGTTTGGGCATCGGGTAAATCAAAGGTGTTCAGGCTGTCAACATAGTAAAACTTGTCTCGCTCGAGTAGATTGAAGGACTGGAAAATAAAGCCGGGTTTAAAGGTTTCCCAACCATCGCGGGTGTCGTTTACTTTGTAAATGGCCCGCACATTGGGCAGCCAGGCCGCGCCGGCCAAAGCAACGGTTTCGCCGTTAAAAACAAACTGACTTAATCCCTGGAGAATGGTAGCCATTACACATCTACCCTCCCCGAAGTAAACTGAAACCTATATAGTTGGTTGTCTATCTTTACCCCGCACTCCTGCCCCAAGCCTCCTATCGGAAAGTCTACCAGCCCTATTTCGGTGCCCTGCCTAAATATTGACATGCTTACCGGGAACGGATCCGTACTGGGCAAAGGCGAGTTAAAATGAAACTCCGAACCTTCTATGCCCAGGTAAGAAACCCGGAATTTGCGTTGTTCGGGCAAGACCATGGTGTTAAATAAATTATCGGCCGGAGCGGTATAATTAACCGTAACACTTTTGGTATCGGTAATACTGGTACCCACCAGCCGGACGGTTACGGTATAAGTTCCATTCGGGACATTGGCAAACTGGCTGCTACTTTGGTAAGCCCCGCCAATGGTATACTCTATCGCTTTTGTAGTGTTTGCCTTTATAGCTGATACCGTCAGGGTGTTTTGGTAGGGAGATACGCTTTCGATAATTACGGTTTCGGCAACGGCGGGCGGAGTGTAATTGATGGTTTGGCTTAATGTGTCTTCAACCACCGTGCCCACCAGCCGGGCCCGGAAATCAAAAGTACCGTTCGGCACGTTTTTAAATTCATTAGAGCTCTGCCAATTGGTTACTAAAAACCCATTGGTATAACCAAATTTAATATCGTAGCCCGGTGTTCCGGTTGCGCTTAAGGTTACGGTGTTGCCCGTAACATTAATGCCGGTGATATTTACCTCCAGCGTTTGCCCGCCGCCAACGGTCGTAATATTAATTATTTTAGTTCCTGCCGGGTAGGTGTCGTGATATTGCCCATTGAGGTTTACCACAATATCAGCTTCAATACCGGGTTGCAAATCGGGCTGTACCGTTAGGACAAGTTCGAAACTAAGCACCACGGCTACACCGTCTCTATAAGCTCCAAATGGCTTTTCCCCGTCTTTGCAGTCTTCGTACTTTACCGAATAGGTTTTATCGTGGTTGGCTATATACCATTGCTGGTAGCCGGGTTGCCGGAGTTCTGCTAGGAAAGCGGTCTGCTTGGTGTAGAACTCGGCTAAGCTATATACAACAACATTACATTTTAAGGTTACCTGTTTTTCTTCCAGGTTCAGGCCGGCCGATAGGTCATATTCGGTTCCGTTAAGCTCGGGCCAGTTGTGAGAACGCACTTTTTTGGCCCGGAAATGGGTATCAAATTCGGCGTGGCCCTTTTCCACGGTAACCCCGAAAACATCGTACAGGTCTTTTCCATTAAGTTTATGTAGATTGGATGCTGCCGCCATATACCAAATAAACTTATTTGCCGGGGCTTCTTTATTTTTTCTCCTTGCTTCCCGGAGGTGTCCAGCAACTTGCGTTTATCCCTGCCCCATCCCGGTAAAAAAGCGGCACCCGTTCAGGGTAGCAAAGACCACTTCGTTGGGTTGTATGTTCCGGCCATTGGGCAGCACGCCGGAAAAAGATACCACCCCATCGCGGTTTATCTCCATGGTGCCCCAAATTCGAAAAACAAATGGGTCAACAAGTCCTATTTGTAACTTTACCGGGCATAATGCTTTTTCTTCGTACCAGGGCCGAAAACCCAGGGGCATGGTAAAAGGGCTGTGGGGTGGCTGGGCACCATTGTTAAAGATTTCCCCGGTAAAGTGTACATTATGGGCGTTATCCTTCCAGAAAACGGGTGTTCCGGGGTCAATGCCATTCACGGCCGGCCCGGTTATAAAAGGGTTACGCTGCCAGCCAGTATTTAAATCAATCTTCTGTATGTAAGGATTCTGCGCTGCCGGCGTGGGCGGGTTGGCCGTGGGGTTAAAAGCCGGCAATCTCCTTACCGTCCGGTTAATTTTTTCCTGGGCGGCATACTGCCGGACCTCCACCGGAATAGTTACGTGTTCCGCAAATTGTACCTGCGGGTAATAATAGCGGTCGTGCAAGCTTTGTTCAAACGACAACACGCGCGGGGTTATATCTACGTTCAGGTCGGTATCGGTTAATTTTACATAGTCGCCTAATTTTAACTGAATGCCTGTACGCTTAAAATAAATCGGGTCTTGTTCGCCGGCGTATACAAAGCGGTCGCCGTAATTTTCGTCCAGATAGGCCTGGCCCTTGGTTTGCAAACGCTGTTCGGCCAGGGCCACGTAAGCGGGCGGCATTTCGATATTAAACAAAGCGTAGCGGTTACCGCGTTTGGGCTGAATGATTTCGGAAGGTATTTGCAGGGCCTTTTCGTCGGCATTGGGGTTTACCTGAAATTGGCGCAAGGCATGGTTGTAACTGGCTATTTCTAATTCGTACCCGGCCAGGGGCCCGTCGTTAAAAACAATCGTGGGCGTTACACCGGGCAATAAATAATCATTTACATCAAAGTCCAGACTTCTATCGGTAAAGGTATACATATCGATTACCTCCGAAATAGTGCCTTCCCGCTCCGGGAATATTTCGTCAAAGGTTACCGAGTGCTCTATTACGCCGTCGCCCATGGGTGGCTTTTCCAGAAAGGGGCCGGTTTGCTCGGGCAGTTGCAGACGGGAAGCATAGTTGCGGTAATCGCCCCGGAGGTTTTTAGTTCCGCCCTCTACGTATAAACGCGTAACCGGATTGGTGTTTTCTACGTGGCGGCGTCCCAAGGCATACAATCCTTTACCGGGACCATACGCCAGCGACAAGCCGGAGAACTTGCCTTTTTTGGTCATGTGAATAACCTTGCCTTCTACCCACCATTCGGTCTTAAATTCGGTGGCCAGTATGGCCAGAACTTCTAAGGCTTGCTGGTTGCTAAAGGTAATGGTGCGGGTTTCCCCAGCATCCACAACGCCCTTTTCCCAGCCGCTTTGCGTGCGGTTGGCGTTTAGAATAAGTAAATCGATAAATACGTCGAGGGTACCGGTCACTGTAAAATCTCCCTTGGTTAAGCTGTTCTTGCTGTCGTAAAACCGGTAGCTGACCTGTGCTAAATTGTAGGTTTCAGAATAAAAGATAGATTGATACTCGAATTTAATAAATCCGTCTTTGTCGTCTTTATCCCATGCAGGCGATTTCTTTAAAAAAAAGTTTTCGCCGTAAACGGTTATATAATCGCCCCGTTGCAGGTCGGCTGGCTGGGATAAAACAAAGTTAAAGTTTACCAGGTTGGCATTCATGATGCCGCGCAGCAGATGGCTGTCTTCGCTGGGCCTTACCGTAAAGACAACATTTTCACCCCGTTTTATCGCGTATTCCATAAGCGGCAATATGCGCTATAGGAGGATTGCATGGTTTTTATTTGCGGGGTATCGGAAAGTGGCCGGTAAATAGACTAGTTAGCATGCCTGGGTATACTTCGTGCGGGCAATGGCAAATAAAAAAGCCTCTGGTGAGAGAGGCTTTTTTATGAGTTAAGTATTTCAAAAAATTCTTCCCTTGTAATATTTAAAGTTCGTAACGCTTGCTTTAAAATAAATTCAGGTACCGGGTCAATGTGGGTTTGAAAAGTTATTGGCCTAAATAGGTCTGCCCTGCACCAATGTTCATGACCACTTGTAATTCGATGTTGTTTACACCCAACTTTTTCCAGGAAGCTTCGGTATTGCTTAATGGTTATATTAGACAGACGTTGCGCCATTTATGCGTACGCGGGGACTTCTACTTGTTGATTATACTTATGAAATTCCTTATTGGTAACTATATCATGCAACATTTCATTATCCCGCAACAACACGTCTAGTTCAGGTGCTGTAAGATTGCGCCGTTTTTTATTATTTTCAAATTTCCAACCAAGACGTTGTAATTCTTTTTCGAAGGTTTTCTTATTAACTGTGTACCTTACGAATTCACCCAAAGTGACCTGAAAAGAATCTTTTGCCTCTTGTTCTGTGTTGCCATAACCAAACAAATCTAGAGCTGGAGAATAAATCACATGAAGTTCCTCATCTTTATAGGAAAGCAAAGAAAGGTTTAATGTATAAGTATTCCCCCCAGGTTTAGTAAATTTTGCGGTTACACCTATTTTTGACATGGACTTTTAGTTTACTTTAAACTTATAAAGTAATAAGTTCTACAATTATAACACTATAAGTTGTAAACTTGTTACGATATAGTAAAAATATTTACTAAAATTTACAAACTTATAGTAATGTTTACAAGGCGAGATAGTAATAAAAAAGGCCCGAATCACTCCGGGCCTCTGTTAAAATCATTAATGAATAAATAAGAAGTAAGTAAAGCTTGCTGGTGGCTGCCCCTGGCGGACACCTTGCCCTTGTTCCGCTGCAAGCATCGACTTACCACCAGCAAACACACTACTTATCCAAAAAGCACCTCTTTGGCGCATTGCATTCTAATATACTTATTATTAGTAAGATAAAATATTAATTACTCGAAAAACCTAAACTTGATTGAAAAAGGTCCGAAGCTCTCCATGCCTTTATTTCGCGTATTGGCGAATATTAGGAAGAAACGGTTTGCTTAATAATTTGGTCTCTACATATATAGGAACAGGTTTTCTTTTTATTCTTTGGATTGTAAAATCGCCGTTTACAAAAAGAACACTCTCCATTTCGGTAAGTTTCCGCTATTTCTTCATTCTCAAACCTTAAAATAAAACCATCTGCTTTTTTTAACTCCCCCAAGCACCTAACTAATACTGACATCCTGTCTAGTTTTAGTTGGCGGCTAGCATCAGAAAAACCCTTAAAAGATTGAATAAATTTACCATTTAAGTCATATTGATTTATTAGCTTATAGGTCTTATCTTTAAAGCACTCCATAGAACAATTCTCCTTTTCATATGGATAGCCCAAAAATTCTACTTTACACACAGGGCAAATCTTTTTTATTAGAATCTTGTTATCTAAAGAATGCTTTAACCTTCCTTTTTTAATTTTCTCTACTTCTTCTTTAGTTTTTTTTCTACCTATTAAATGAGAGGTGGCCTTTCTGATATGTTCGGGGGTAAGTTTTTTCCCAAGATTAGCTTGCCTTAATTTTTCTTTTGTTTCTAAAGTAAGTGTTTTCCCAAGTTTTGAAAGGGAAATCTTTTTCTTAGTAGCGTCTGAAACTATTCTGCCCAGTACGCTTCCCGCTGTAGGTGAAAGATTAAACCCTTTTTTGACAGCTTGCATGCTATCTAAGTAATTTTGCTCTCTGCCAATAAGTTCTTCTTTAGAGCATAATTCAAGCAACTGAAACCCTAGATTTTCTAAGCCATATTTATTAACAAATCTTTGGAGTTTACTATTGCAATGTGTTCCGCTATTCAAGTCACAGCAATGTTTTGTTGCACGTAGCCTAAGATTAACTGCGCTTCCGATATAAAATTTTTTGTTAATTGAGTTTATGATTATATAAATGCCACTTTCATATTTATGATTGTCGGGAATATTAAATTTCATAATATTTAAAGGTTATAGATTATAGAAAGGGGCCAGTACCCTGCCAGACATAATGAAAGGTTTGGTATTAAGCTGCCAACTGCTCGACTGCTACCGGCAGGTCTTACTTGCTTAAAATCTCTTTACCTTTCAAAAGGGCATCCCTTATTTGTTTTAAAAGAAGGATAGTATATTGCGAATCGGTTGTTAAATTGTTTTCTTCACTCCGGCTTAATAATTCCAGGAAATCAAAAATAAAACCGTCGAATCTGTCTGCTATTTCTTTAGGGCCGTGGTAAGCTATTACTTTCAATACCTGTTCCATATCAAAAGCCTCTATGTGGCTTATAGCAAAAATGGTGTCCGGGTTTTTACCATCCTTTGCCGATTTTTCGCGGGCTTGCTGCTGGAATGCTGCTTCTTTAGCTTTTAACATTTCTAGGTAATCTATTCTTTTGTTCATGGCTAATTTTGTGCATCTTAAGATGGTTTATATTAGAAGAGGGAAGAAAGGGCCCTTGGATATCAAGGGCCTTTAAAAAGAAACACTTAATAATTTTTAGATTTTAGGCTGCTAATTGTTCTACTGCCTCCGGCATACCCAATTCATAGGCAATATATCCGCAACGCGCCTGGAACTCTTCTGCTACCTTAATAGCCTCTTCTTTTGAATCGTACCCGTTTTTGATATATAAATTATCCTTTATCCGAATGCCGCCGATATATGGGAACCACCGCCCTGGATACTTCTTATTCGTGCTGCGGGCGGTTGGCCGCCGAGTATCGAACCATTCCGCTTTTTCTTTTATATTCCGGCATTCCCTATATTTTTTGAATAAGGATTGTCGAAACCCCTGTATGCTTTTTTTGCATTCTTGTAGTTCTCCATCTGGTGTTTGGCCTTCTTCCCAGGATACTTGCAAACAATCGTGAACCGTAGCGTAGTAATGGATATAAACCACCATTAACCAGGAAGAGAAGCCGGAGGCAATGGCCAGCCCGTAAAATTGAGCCAGCCATTGTTCAAATGGAATTATAGTTGCTGTTGTATTTTTCACGGCTAATAAATTAGAGAAACTTGTATCCTAATCGTCAAAACGATTAATTACTTTAAAATCATTACCGCCTAAGTATTTAGACCTCCAAGTGTCTTTGTCAATCCGGTAGAAGCAGTTTAACATATGTGATTGCTCAAATTCTTGGTCGGGATTCTTTTTTACATAGCTTATAAGTTCAAAAGCAATAGCAAGGGGGTCGGTGAATGCCACGTCTTTAAGTCCAAGTCGCATATGGCTACGTGCTGGGTATGGGTCGCACCCTTCGCTTATAAAAACTTTCGTTGAAAAATCCAGATAGAGAATCCTTAATTCATGCCTGAAAAATTTAAGATTAGTGGATATAGGAATAAAAGAGGGTTCTGGTATTCCAAAATGTTTTTCCCATATCCAGGAATCAGTATTTTCAGTTTTAGATTTTTCCGGGAAGATAAGAGCACCGTTTTGGGAAATCCTTGGGGCGGTTAATTCATCAATTTGAACTTCTTCATTTTTCATGTCAATAATGCTTAAGGATAAATAATTACTCAAAATCGTATATTCTTACATACACCTTGGTTCTGATGAAGCCCTCTTCCCATAAATCGCCTTTGGCATACATGCGACGGTAACCATCTAAAATTCGACCTTTCCGGTCCAAGCATATAGGGTTATTTTTATCAAAAGGGATACATGAAAAAATATTTAAAAAGTGGGATGTACTACTAGCGCCGCATGGGGCTTCAATCGGCCGGCCCGGATTAACTTTCATTTTTGAATAGGGTATTGGCTCAATCCACCCTTCTGATAAAATGGGCGCGTCTTCAAAGAGGCTATGGTTATTAAAGGGGTTTCCTGTATCAGGTAAATCATTAAACATCAAAAAGTGCTTAAGATTGTGGTTTATAGAGGTATTAGCCCACTTGGTTTCCTTAGAAATGCTAGGCAACCTGTTATTTAACTTGGCTGCTCTTTTGGCTTTCTTTTCGTGCCAACTCCCCGGCTCGGTTTTGCCGGGAACATGCATTGAATAGCTTTGCACGTGTTTTTGATTGGATTGCTCTTTTTCAAATTCACGAACTAAAAAGAGGTTTAATATTTTACTTTTAGATACATTCATGATTACCTTTGTTTTATTAAGCGTTTAGATAATTTATTTAGGCGTATTAAGCGATTACTTTTTAAAGGTGCCTGGGTCAAGACAGGCACCTTTTTTATTTATGCTGTGGCGAAGGATGCCAGCTGAGCATCAAGGACCCGGACGTGGTACCGTCGGCGGCTCTCAATAAAGTTCTGACTGAACTTTACATTTTTGGAAGGGTCTTTTTCGGTATTGGTGTAGATTAAAACACCATTTTCGTAAACTTTAGAAGTAAGCCTGGTTACTCCGTTTACCTTCACCTTTTTATAGGTGGCTGTTACTGCTGGGGTTGAAAAGTTAGGCATAGTATTAAGCGTTTATGGTTTGAGGGTTGGAAATTCTGCTGTGCATTTTTATAAAGTTGGTAGCAAATCGCAATTGCTGTTCTTTGTTGGCTACCGGATTAGAAAACACCCTTTTGCCGTTTAAATAGATTATCACTTCAAACCTGGCAACCCCATTTACCTTGTAAGTCTTATATGAGGCGGTGTAATTTTTCATAATATGAAACTTTTTATTAATTTTGTTCTTGCTGCTTGTATTATGTATCAAATATAGATACATTTACGATATGATGCAAATAAAAGTTAAATTATTTTATACTTTTTTTAAAAAGTTTCAGATATGGATATAATGACTATAGGTGAGCGCCTTAAGGTGTTTAGAAAATCAAAAAAAATTAGCGGGGAGGCTTTGGGGGTTCTTTTTGATTTAAGCAAGCAGGGTATTTCCCATTTAGAATCTGACAGAACTAAGTTGACGGCACCACAACTTGAAACGCTAATTAAAGAGTACCCGGATTTAAATATTTATTGGCTTATAAATGGGAAGGGGGAAATGATTAGGAAAATGGGAGTAGATAAAGAAACGGCAAACAAAGAAGCTGAAACTTGCTGGAAGCTACTGGAACTGGAAAGGGCAAAAGCGGAAACCTACCTTTCTATATTAAAGCAGAACGACATTAAAATAGAATAAACTAGCAGCATAAAGGCGCTTTTAAAAAAAATAGTTATCCCAAACCAACATAAGGGCTCTTTTTTTGCTTTATTTAAGGCATGAAAAGAATACTACTACTTGGCTTAATCCTTACGCTAGCTAGCTGTTGGGATAACAACAAGGTTATGAAGAGGCCGGAAAGGATTTTAACTAATACCGATGGTCGTGCTGAATTTTCTTTATTGCTTCAAGAACAATTTTTAAAAGATGGGTACAAAGTAACTATTAAAGCAGAAGGAGATTCTAATGAGCATCTCATAATTCGCGGGGCTAGAATGAATAGGGATTTCGATAATAGGTTAAAAGATACTGGTTTATATAAACAATGGTTAGAAATGGGTTACGAAAAAATCATATTAACAAATGGGTCCTATAAATCTGTTTATACAGTAGAATAAATTACGGGACCCTTATTCCGTTTGCCCCTAAAGCATTGCTGCTACTACTTTGATTGCGCTCTATGTTCTTTAAAGTCGATTCAATTGCCTGCAACCGGCGCGTATTAATGGCAGTTTCTCCTGTGTTGGCCGCAGTTTGGCGAGCTACATTAAGCTGGTCCATCATTAATTCTACTTGGCGGTAGCCAGTCATAACGGTTTGTTGCTGTAAACCCACCATTTGCCCGGTATTAGCTGCCACTTCCAGCATACCAGGCACACTAAAGGTAGTATTACCGGCCGCTGGCATGAAAAGTTTACCACCAGCTAATAGGGCTACAATGTGGTCCAGTCTTTCCACGGTTTGTACACCTGAAATTCTAATTCCGCCTAAGGCCCCCGCGATTATGGTTCCTGTTTCCTGCGTCATGCGTTCAACCTCGCCCTGTAAGCTGTTTTTACTGTTGCTTTTGTTCGTGGTGGCTGCGCCGGTTATCTCCATTAAATCTTCATAAACCCCTATTGCCTGTTGAGATAGAGCGTCATAAAACTCTTTTAATTTTTTTCGTTCTGCATCTGTAATTACAATACCCCCTTCGCTGTCTTCTTTGGCTGCATCCGCTAGCTTCTGGTATAGTTCTTTCATTGCAGTAGCTAGATACTCCGATTTAAATATACTCAAAGCGGCATTAGACATGGTTTCAGTAAAGAAATCTGCCAACTTTTCAATGGATGGGCGGCCCTCCTTAAATAAATTAGCGAACGCATCAATAAACGAATCAGAAGAAATGCCCAAAGCTATTTCCTGCGCCTTTTTGCGGTTTTCTTCAAGCAATGCGTCAATATCGGCACCCTCGGCTTTTAATTTTTCCAGAATCTTAAAGAGTTCAGCCGCCCGTTCAGTAAGCTTTCCAGCCAGGAACAGGGCTTCTAACTCCTCGAAATTCTTGCCTCGCAAACTAGTTAGTATGTCAACAGTCCGGGTTTTCTGCCCAATACCCAAAACACCCCCGTACTTTTCGGTTTTCTGCCCGGAAACATACTGCTGCCGTTGCAACTCTTCTAAAACTTTCTGGTAGTCATTGGTAGATTTTTTAGCCTGTTCACCTAATAAACGGGCTTGCTCCTTTAAACCTCTGAGTGTTTCGGTATTAATATCCTGCTGTACCCGGAGCCGCTCTCTATAAAGTTGGTTTATAGAGAATTCGGCGTCATATTGTTGCCGGTTGTACACCTCAATTTGTCTTTTAGCCTCCTGAGCTGTTCTTTTTGGTGCAGAAAACAAAAAGTCAAAGCCTTTCTGTAAATATGATAAAGTGCTTTGTAAGGCTCCGCCAAAGTCTCCGGATAAGATAGCGGCCCCTGCGCTAAAGTAATCGGTGGCAATGTCCCCAATATCGGCGGCGGTGTCCAAAGAATCAGCCAGGGCACTGTTCATTTCCCTGACGGAGTTAGAAGCGTTCCGGAAACCCTGAGAGATTAAACCCACCGTATTTCTTAGTAAATTAGCTTGCCCGGCGGCATCGTCTAGTCCTTCAATCTTTTTAAACCCGAAAAGTTTACGCCACGTTAAATCTATACTTCCTAAAGCCTGTATTATATCTGCCAATTCTTTGCGCTGTTGTTTTATTTCGGCAGTAGAAAGTTTTTCGTTTTTCAGGCTATCTTCTAACAGCTTTTTCCGGTCCTGGAGCTTTCTAATATAGCTTTCGTCTATCCCAACTTTTAAAAGAACTTCAAAATCATTTAGGTCTGTTTCCAGCTGTTCCCGGAGGGCAGCCGAAATATCAGCATTTTTAAGGGCCGCTTTGGTTGCCTCGATTTGGGCCTTTGCCTGGTCTTTGGTGTATCTAATTACCTCCTCATTTAACTTTTGGTATATTTTGGTGCGCTGGAAAGCTTCGTCTTTTACAATTTCTATCTTTTGGTTCTTCTGGTTCTCCAACTCCCCCAACTCCCGTTCCAGGTCGGGCCCTGAACTGTTAGCCCGTAACTTTTCTTCTTTAGCCCTAAAATCTTCGTTTATTAAAGCTATTTTCTGATTGTAGGACAGAGCGGCGGCGGCTAAGTCGGTGTAAAACTTATCAAAGCTTGCTTTTTCGGATTGGTTTACCTCTTCTAAGTTTTTAGTGAAGCTTTCCAGCCTTTGCCGCATTCCGTCCGTCATTTTATCGGCAGGAATGTTTAAAGCGGTTATTTTGCGAATTTCACTTACAAGGTACTCTTTATAGGTATCAAATTCAGCCTTTTCACCCCTAAATCTTTCATCGGCTTTTTCTTTACCTAATGCAGTCCGATAATTTTCATAGGCTAAAAAAAAGCCTTTTTGCCGCTCTATTTCTACCTTAAGTTTTTCGGTATCCTGACGGTAAATTAAATCGTTTAGGGCCTCTACCCGCAAAGTCTCTACTTGCTGAACATCAATTTTAATTTTGTTTTTTGGATTTCTATTAAACTGGTTTATGTCGAAAGCAAGTTTTTTAAATTCATCGTTTAGGGCTTTACGCGCGGCATCATCCGGACTTAAATTTTTAACTTGGTATTTGTCTTGTAAAGCCCGGAGGCGTTGCATCATATCTTCGTATCTTTTCAGATAGTCATCAATGCCTGTGTTGTCCTTGTCGGGGGTTAAGTCTGCCCCTTTTTTTACTTGTTTATTAATTTCTCCGGCCAACCTTAGCGATTCTTTGTCTAACCGGTTGTTTTCTTTTTTGGTTTTTTCTTGCTCCTTCAAGTTATCATCTACCCTTTTCTGGGCTAAGAACAACTCTCTGCCAGCTGTAATATTACCAAGCCCCGCGGCAGCTGTACCAGTATTTATAGATTTATTGGCCTCATTGGCAAATTTTCGAGCTTCTGCTAGCTTCTCTTCATTCTTTATTTGTTCTTGTTGTAGGTCAATTAACTTTTGTTCATTATCTAACCTTAAAGAAGCATTCTCAGTAATTTTGTCCTGTGCGGCACGGGCGCGGCCAGTGGCTAGGATAGAAGCAGATAATTTATCATAAGCCGCCTGCGCATTCCCGGCCAGAATAACTTCCGTTCTAATATTGCCAAGATAATCGGGGTACAGGTCTTGCAAGGTCTTAACCGCATCCCGGCGTTTTTCCATCGATATAGTAGTATCTTTGGCAACTGCAAACAAGGTTTTTAACTGAGTTATTTCCTGCTGGGCACTTTGCGCCCCTTTTACCATTACATCGTTAAAACTCTTCCGGGCCTCCTTGGCTTCGTCAACTTTGGCTTTAAATAAATCAAGGCTTTTTATCCACGCTAACAACGGCTCAGTAACTAAATCTATTAACCCGATTAAGCCAATACCGGGCAGGAATTGCGCAACCTGTTTTAAGCCATTCCAAAGCTTGCCCGCTACATTGGTGCTCTTGCCTATGGCATTGCCTAAGGTGTCGAAGCCATCGCGCCCTTGGTTGCTTATGCGGCGTATTTGTTCTTCTGTATCTTCCAGTTTGCGGTTATACTTAGCCAAGTTCTCTGGGTTGGTTGCGGATTTAATAGCGCTCTGGTAAAGCCTTGCTGCTTTTTCCAACCGACCCAGGATACTTAACTGCTCTTTCATCGGCCGGCCCAAAGCATCGAATCCTTCGCGGCCGGCATTTCTTACCTGCCGGATTTCGGTTGCTAGGCGGGCTATTTCAGCATTATAACGCTTGATTATTGCCGGGTCGGTCGACTTTTCGACAATCGCTTTATAGCTTTGCATTTCTATTTTAAGCGATTGAATATTTTTCTTAAAGCCTTCGGCGCTTTGGGTGGCCGCGCCAAATGCATTGTCCGGCACTTTGTTTAACAAGGCGTTTACCCCGGTAATGTCTTTCTCCAAAGCATCGATTTCGGCTTTAAAATTTCCACCTATTTCAGCATCTAATTTTGCAGCCTTGGGCAGGTTGTTATAGGCCGATTTAAGCCGGGTAAGTTCGCGGGTTTTTTCCGCTATTATCTCATTGCCGGCGTTCTGAAAAGATTCGTTCTTTTTCAGTTCATCGCTTGATTTAACAAAAGCCGCTACCAGTTCGTTTTCCTGTTTTTCCAGTTCAGCCAGGGCGCTGGTGTAGGCCACCACGTCGGTTTTATCCAGGTTTAGCTTGGCGGTTTCTACCTCGCCTAGCTGCTTCTGGATTGCCAACAAATCCCGGTAATCTTCTTTTACTTTGGCAAGTCCAGATGTATTAATTTCGCCCAGGGAAACGTTTTGCAAACTGGCCGCTAAAGCATCTACCTCTTTTTTTGCCTTTTCAATTTCGTTGCCCAAGGCAATACCTTTGCCGGTCTGCTTTTCGACATCGGCTAATTGGGCATAACTCAGGCGCAAGCTTTCCAGGCGGGCCTGCTTTTGTTCCAAATCCTGCAAGCCGGTTTGATTCTCCTGGTTGTTGCGCTGTAACGCCGCGGTGTTCTGGCTGATACTTTGGGTTAAAGCGTTTTCCTGCTCTGTTAGCTGGCTAAGTTGGGCCTGATAGGCGGCTACATCGCCGGCGCTTTGGTCGAAATTATTCGTTAAAGAAATTTTCTGCCCCTGTACCTTTTCCAGTTCGACTATTTCGGCTTTTAGCTTTTCGAGCGAACGGATATTTTCGTCAATACCCTGAATCATAACCGGCGGTATTTCCGGGGCCTGGCTCAGTTCTCTTTTAACGGTTTGCAACGAAACAATCGTTTCGTCAATATCTTTTTTTAGGGTATCGCCAAATTCCAGGGCCGGCAGCTTCACGCCTTCCGCCGTATTTTTAAGCTGCAGAAGTTCGTTTATTCTTTCCTGCACATTGCCCAGGGTTAGTTCCGGCACCGCGTTTATAGCCGTGCTCAACAACTTAACTTTGTCCTCGGCCTGGTCGATGTCTTTAATTAAAATATCGGCTCTGCCAGCCTGAATTTCCTCTTCCGAAAGACTTTCCAGAATGGTTTCCAGTTGCTTTAATTTAGTAATCTCAGCATCCAAATTGCCCAGGCTCAAATCCGGAATGCCGATTATCTTGCCGACAATGGCCGTGGTTTGGGCTTCTATTTGCTTTAGTTCGTCCGAAATTTTACCACCAACTGAAATATTGATTTGCTCCTTTTCGGGCAAGCTTTCGAGCCGGGTTTTTAACTCGGCTATTTTTTTAATCTGCTCTTCCAGTTCGCCATTTGTTTTTATATCAAACTGGGTAGCGGGCATATTGGCCAAACTGTCCTTTAGCTGCCCTATTTTGTCGTCGAGGTCGGTTAACTGCTTTTGGTAAACCGGCAGCGTGTCTAGTTTTAATTCGGGCAGATTAATAATGCCCTGCCGAACCGATTCAATCTGCTGTTCCAAGGCGGCCATGTCGGACTTTAACTTACCGCCAATCTGCGGGTCTGCCTGGTCTACGGTACTTAAATTATCATAAGCAGCTTGCAGCTTTGCAACTTCGGCGGTATGCAAGGCAACAGCTAAGGCCACGGACTTACTTACGGATTCGTATCGCTGCGCGGCAATGGTTTCCCGGGCAATGGTAGCCGACAATTCTTTTTCGGTAGCGTTAAGCTTTTCGAGTTCTTGCCGGTAAGTGGTTATATATTTTTGACCATCGCCGAAATCAGTTTTCAGGTCTACTTTATGCACTTTTACCCGGCTAAGTTCTTCGTACTGCTGCTGCAATTGGGCGGCCGCAGCGGTGCGTTCCTGCAGTATCCTGGTTTCTGCATCCTGGCCCCGTTGCACGCTTTTTTCCAAAGCGCTAATGTCGGTTTTAAGCTTATTGCCGGCTGGGGTCTTTATTTCGGTGCTGTTTAACGCATCGTAAGCGGCCTGTAGTTTTGCGAGTTCTTTTATTTCAGCCTGGATTTTCTGCTGGCCTTGGTCATATTGCGCATCCATCGCCCGCAAACTAGCCTTGGTCGCATTAATTTGAGTTCTTAGCAGTTCTTCCTGCTCAATCAGCTTGGTGCGTTCTAAACGATAATTCTGGGCGTTTTTCTGCTGCTCGGCGAAGTTGTCGTTTAGTTCGGTTTTGGCTACTTGTACCTTAGATAAATCATTTTGCAGCCGGGCAATTTGGGTGTACCGCTCCTCAATGGCGTTTAGCTGCTTTATTTCTTCGGGTAAATTGGCAAAGGCGCTTTGGTTTATCGCGGTAAAAGCCTGCTCCAGCCCGGTTATTTCGGTGCGGATAGCGGCTATATTGCTGGCCAATGCCTTGCCGGTGTCGGTTTGTTGCCCGGTGGTGCCCATCTTTTCGTACGCTGCCGCCAATTGTTCTACTTGGCTCTTGCGTTCGGATAACAAAGCATTACTGGCCCGCTGGAAATTATCGGATTTGGCTAACTGGCTGCCTACTTCGCTAATGGCCTGGGCGAATTTAGATTCTTCGGCGGTTAGGGCGCCAAGTTCCTGTTGGTAGGTTTCCATGCTGCTGTTGCCGGCGGCATAGGCCGTATTAAGCTTGTTTTTGGCTTCGGCAATACGGGCCATTTCTCTCTGCAATCCGCTCAGGTCGTCTAATTGACGTCGGGTCGAATCTGCAAAATCTTTAAACGCTTCCCCGCCTTTGAGCTGCATGTTTATAAATTCCCGGGCAGCCTCATTATTCTGTTTAAACCGGCGCATTTCCTGCTCGTGCAGCTTGCGGTTGGCGGCTAATACCGAATCAATGCTTTTTAAGTATTCGTCGTCCTCTAATTGGGCTACAAATTTTAATGGGGCACCATTTATATCTAATCCTTCGTCAGCCATGGGGTATATTTTTAATCAAGTTCTGGATTAATAACAACTCCTTTATTTTTATTCCTGTATAGAAATAGGTAGCAAGGAGAAAAAGTGTTATTTTGTAATATATTTATAGACAAGCGATATGACAGCTAAAGAGGCTTTTGAGTTGGCGAATCCCATCCTGTTGCAAGACATTGGGCCCTATTACGAAGAAATAAAAACTGCAGCAAATAAAGGTCTGCTTAGTCTGGAGTTTTCTCCCTGGCCTAACAAAGCGATATTAAACGAACTTGTCCGACAGGGCTACACCGTTGAAGCTACTGCCTTCGGGCGCACCCCTGAAGGAATAGAAATGGGAGTGGCAACAGTTAGTTGGGCTCCTGATTTTACCTAAATTCCTAAAAGCGCATCTAAAGCATCGTCGCTTAATTCATCGCCGTTAATAACTTCAATTTGTGGGGCATCTTTTTTCCCCGTTTTGTCACTATTTTCTTCCGGCTTAGGGGTTTCCGGGATAGTGGCTAGTAACATATTTAAGTTCTTCCAGCTTATACCCCACAGGCAATAATCCATCGTAAACCGAAAGTATTTAATTACCCCGCCGAGGAGGCCCCAGGGACTTGTGGGCTTGTCTTTTCCTTCGCCGGTGTTATCAGGTCCATTCCCGCGATTAAGACAATAGTATTCGTAAAAGAACCAATGTTAAAATGTTTTACCATCTGTAAGGCAGCCGTCCGCAGTTGCTCTTCCGGCACTTCCCACATTAAAGCATCAATCAGGCTTTGCGGCGGCTCCTCCCGGCTGTTGACAATGCCCACAGCCACGATATAAGCCACTTTGTCCAGATGGTTTACAAAGAGGCTATACATATCGCGCAGCACGGCATTATTCCCCTCCCGGATAGCGGCCTCTGGTATTTCCAGAATCTTTTTCGTTACTCGGTAAGCATTGCCGCCGGTTAAATGTTGTAGGGTATAGGTTTTGGGCTTAGGTGTCCGAATTTTATATTTTGCCAGTAACTTAGCGTACCAGGTGCGAGGATGGGGCGTTACGCTGAACTGGTAATAAGGCGTTTGGATTAAAGTATCTACCGCCTGTTGCAATATTTCATTTTCCATGTTGCAGGTATGGGTTTAGTAAAAAGGCCCGAATCACTCCGGGCCTTTAATTGTGTTTATACAGGAGGAACTACTTTTTTTGGTCTTCCTCGTTTTTTTTTGCGTAAGTGGCCCGGCCAGCGTCGGTTTCCCATTTAGCAATAGATTCAGTCACCTGGATTGTTTCGCCTTTTTTGCCGGTAATTATGGCATTCCCGTCTTTCAGCATTAAATCCTCATTTAATTTAATTTCTACTTTATTCATCTTTTTTTTATTTACATATTAAAGAATCGGGAGAGTTAATACCCTCCCTTTAGTTAAGATAGGTAGCCTCTTTCAATTGGGGAAACGCCTGATTTATCCGGAACTAAAATACTGCCTACAAAGCGAATCCGGGCCGTATCAGTTTTGTTAATAGCAATATTCAAAGCTGGCATAACAGAAACCTTTGCCATTGCATAATATTGGTTGTTTTTGGTTTCTGCACGTACCGATAAAATAAGCGCCTGAATGTTTGCCGGGGAATTCCACTTCTTAGTAGCGCCGGTTCCTGTTACAGTTCCACCAAAGGCGGCCAATAGAGATTCTGGGGCAACGTTACGGCTTTCCCATGTCACCCGCTTGGCCCCGGCAGTATTCTGGGAAACCACTGCGGTATCAAATTCCTCTACAAAAAGTTCGGTTACGGTGCCATCTTCAGTTGTAATAGAAAATGAATCCGGAACGGTATAGCCGAACTGTTCAGCCAAGACGGTAGACATACCCCCATCGCCTGCGGGTACGCCGGTTAAAAGTTTTGATAGTCCAAAGGTTACTTCTGGCATGATAGTATTATTTTAATTATGAATGTTTTCTTTATCTAATATTTATGTTTTTGAATACTAGCCGAAAGTATTGGTACCAGCTTTGGCTGTTCTCATCGGACAGGCTTCTATCCTGTTGGATTTCAAAAAAACCCTCTCCCGAAGGGTGCCAAACTTCCTGCATTGCCTGTTCGGCTAGCTTGCTTAATTCTAATAAGCGTTTTGTATTTGGCCGACTGCGGTCTATTGCCCCATCTGGCTGTGGTATTTCCAGATTTGGCACAAAGACATTTACATTTATAACCCCTTCCTGAACCGCGAGATGGTTTAAGCCAAGGCCATTAATGACAACATCTTCTTTATTCGACCCTTGTGCGCGCTGCTCCCATTTTAGCTCACCATTGGGCTTATTGGGGCTGGTAAAAAGAACACTGTTCTTTAAATGCTGGTAAACGATATCTACTGCTTCTAAAGAGGTCATGCTATTTCCGTATGCCTTCCAACAAACTTTCCAGCTCGTTCCGGGCCGTTATGCCCGAACCGGTCAACACATCGCGGCCCCGGCTTTCCACCGCTGCCCCGTACTCCATGCCGGCCACCACAATCAGCGCGTAGCCTTTGTTGTGGCGCGTAGCCAGGCTGAGCATATAAGACCTGCCGGTAGCGGCACCTATAGCGGAACCTTCAAAACCGCCGCTTACGACTTCTTCACCGTTGTAAAACACCCCGAAACCAATAGAGGCCCGCAGGTTACCGGTAATGTCGTTGTAGTCGCCGTTTTCGCGGGCATTGCGCACAAAGGATTCCCCCACGTATTGGTAGGTCCGGGTAATAGCTTTACCCAATTGGGCGGCCTGCTCCTGGAGCACCCGCCGTACGAGCCTGTCGTTAAATTGGGGTTTTACAGCCATATCCGGGTATGAAAATCCGATGCGTCGCATTGCTTTACCGTGCCCGTGGCGCGTACCTTGTCGCCGTCCTGGTACACCGTTACCGAAGTGCCAAAAGGCAGGCCTCTAAAGCTGGCCGGGGTGTACACTATCCAGCCGAAATACAGGTTCTGGCCGTCCGTGCTTTTTATCACATTCCCCTCGCGACCGCTGCCGGCTGCTTCCGCCCGGCATTCCTGCTGAATCGGTAAAGTATCCGCACCCGGCACCACCACATCGTGCCCTGCGGCATCCTGCTCTACCGTAGAACCTGGCTGTGTAAACACCATTAAGTGCGGATATTGCTTTATCATTACCAGTAATGCGAAACGGAACGAACAGTTGGTTGCGGGTTCTCGCCGGGAACGTCCAGGCCTAGCTTGGTGGCCAATACTTGAAGCCTTGCTTTGATACCTTCGCGGTTATACTTAATCGTATAACCTGCCTGGGAAATAGATTCGACGTAAACGCCGGACAGCAAATCATATTCCGCCTGGAGTACGGCCTTTTGGGTTTCGGCGGAATAATCGTCGGCACCGTTCAGGTTTGCATCAATCAGGGCGCGGGTAATGGCTGCTTCTTCTATACCTAAGCGCGATAAGGTAGAAAGTATGGCTTCCTGGATGGTCATTAGGCTGCTGGTTCGTTAGTTCCAGTATCTTCCGCCGGCGCATCTTCTTCCGAAGCCGCGATAATGCCTTTCTTTACAAGGCTTTTAAATCTTTCCGGATTGCTTACCGTGATTTCGTTGCCTGGCTCCTGCATAATTTTGGTTTCAGCGTTGCGGAAAGACCTTAGCACCTCATAGGTGGCAGGCTTTTCTTTTTTCGCCGGAACAGCGGCCTTTACGGTTGCATTTACCGGATTATCGGCTGGTTTTTCTACTATTCTCTGATTCGCCATGTCTATGCTTCTAAAACAGTGGATTCTAAAAGATAAATGCTGTTCACGTTATTAATCACGGGGAACACGCGGGCCTGCCCTTTGGTTTGTTCCGAAACAGATGGATTGGTTAGGGTCTCTTTCGATACCAGGATGTAAGGCGTTGGCTCTACATAGGTGGCATTGGAAAGAGCCTGCCGGGCTGGGTTTTGTTCCGCTAGGTCGGCATAAACCAAATCTCCAACGTTGGCTGTCTGGGTTAAGAAAACCACGTTGCCCGCTTTCCAGGGTTTAACCGTTGTTTGGTTGCCGTTCTTCTCAAAGCGGCAAGACCGGTTCATAATTTCAAAAGTGAAACCGTACCGGCGGTTTACCATTGCGTTTAGCTGGTCAGTTCCCGGAGTAGGAATGTTGCTGCCCACGAAATTCGATTGGAAGGCGAATAACTCTTTAGCCTGGTCAGTTTTGGCAATGTTTTCCAGCGTGGCACGGTCTAAACGTACGGTGCTTATCACGTTGCCATTTTCCTGGGCCTTATCCAGAACCCGTTGTATATCATCAAAGGGCTTTGAAGTTGGGTCTGACCATAAAGTATCTACGCCAAATTTGTTTTCTTCTGGATAACCGAAATTCAAACGAACTCCTGTGCCGGTATTATCTGCATCAGTAACCAATGCAATTCCAGTAGATAATCCATACTGATAGAGGTATTCGTTACGCTCGAAAATACCGGTAATAACCCGGTTGGTATCGTTAAAGAACATATCTACAGCAGTTTCCAACCGGCCAAGTTTAACCAAATTATCCAATCTGGTTAACTGGTTTTCGTTTAACTGCATGAGCATACCGAGTTTCGGAATATCCCCGGTAGCAGAACCCAAAGATGGGCGGCTTTTAATGGGTAATTCTGAATCCATTGCCACCACATCGGCCATTACTGCAGTATTAGAAAAAGATGTGTTTTCCCATTTGCCAGTAACGGAGTATACAGGTGTTAATTCCCGCGTATGCAAATAAGCCTGTGGGCCTTCCTGTCCGTTCAAAAGCTGAACGGTGGTCATGGCTAGGGGGCGGAACTCTTTCTCCACCCATTCAATATAAGGGCTGTTTGCCATGTTCTTAGTCTTCTAAAAAGTGAATATTAGGAAGAGCTGCCTTAATAGCAGCCTCAATGGGGGCGGTAGGATATACCGAAGCAACCCGGTTAACGGTACACTCATAAGAGATACCGGCAAAGGGTTTAGCGGTAAGAATTTCAGCTACGTTGATGCCCGCATAGGTGTGCCCGGCGGGTAAAGAGGCATAAGCGGACCCCGTTACGGGCATTGGCTTAAATTCGCCGGTGGTGGTTTCGCGGATAATTACGTGGCCCTCCGGGATAACCGTAGGAGTAAAGCCAGTAACATCCAACGACTTTCCGCCGGGAATGCTGCGCTGGTTATCGCGGACAATAAGGCCCGCTTTACCATATTGCACAGAAACTCCTTCATTATTAAGGTTGACTGTTGCCATTTTATTTGTTTAGGATTTTTGCATTAATCTTTTTGCTCGGGCCTCTACTACTTCCTTCGGGGCCTCTTTAGAACCATTCGACTTAGCGGGCATAGGCGGCACTCCAAACCCCCGATTGCTATTGGCCTCGGCCTGCTGGTCAGCTGTATGTTGCTGTTTTACCCCTTCTGCCCAGGCAGCATGTTCTTCCGGATTATCCGGCATAGATGCTAAAGCAAGTGAGCGGTAACCTTTAGGCAAGTCAGGCAAAAGACCTTCGGCTATTTGCTGTTTGGTTTGAAGCTGTTCTTTTTTCTCGACAGCTTCCAGCTTTTGAGCGTAAGGCTTAAACCATGCTGGCATTTCATCGTCCGGTTTTTTTTCTGGTTCGGGATTGGGGTTTGGATTTTGAGGCTCCGGCAAAGGTGATTTTGCTTTCTTTTTCTCATTGTCCTGTCTTTGTTCGGTTTTATAAACCTCCAAAAAGCCGCCCGGTAAAAGGTCGTTCAGGTCATCAAGATGGGAATCAATCACTTCATCATCAGCATCATCAGGAATCCGTGTAGCTAGTTTAGTGGCCATTGCTTCTAAACGTTGGTTGGAAATCGGCGCAATTTTGAACTTGCCAGTTCTAAATCGGGCAATTACCTTTTCTTTTTCTACAGCCATGTGCTTTTAAGTCGTTTAATATTTAGACTTAAAGGTATTTAACTATATTCGCATTACCTCTAGCGGGGTGCTAGGGATTACAGGGCAAAGAAAAGTAGCAAGGAGAAAGTATAGAAAATGAAAAAGCCACCCGGATAGAGTGGCTTGAAGGGTTAGCGTTAGCGGTAATTAGTTAATCACAATACTTCCAGTGGTCGAACTCTTGCTGTATTCCTTCTGCATTATAGGCGGCATACATCTTAACTTCGTAAGGCCAGTTGGAACTGTGTTTCTTTACCAGGATAAACCGGCCAACATACGGAATTTGGCCTTCGCTGAATTTGTTCCAGCCTTCTTCGTGTATATTTTTCATAGGTTATCTTCTTTAAATTTAAAATCGCCTACATATTCGGCCCCAAAAGCTTCTGCAATTTTATTGCAGGTATCAAGTGAAATATTTTCTGTTCCAGCCTCCCATTTAGTATAAGCCGAACGCTGCACACCTATTTTTTCAGCAGCTTCTTTTTGCGTTAAGCCTGATGTAAGCCTTAGTCTCAATATGGCGGAACCGAATTCTTTATAGCTGTTCCCACAAGAAACGCGGCCATCTTCCATAACTGGCGCCGGAATATTCTTACAGTTTGAAGCTTTCTTCCTAATACTATAAACGGATGAGTGATTTTGAAAGAGATTAAAGCCAAAAGATAGGAACAGGTCTATATAAAACCGTTCAAAAAACGATGCTTCTTGAATGTTTACCTTATCCAATTCAAATATTTCAGGGCTTACACCTCGTCCAATTAAATCCATTATAACCTGTTCCTTTTTTGTTGGCCTTACCCCGTGTCTACTATCGGTTATGTGACAAGAAAGCCTAGTTGTTAATTTCTGGCTTGTTGCGCCAACATAAAACACCTGGCCATTTAAAGGATTGATTAATGCGTAAATATTTATTTGCTTCATGGCTTATCTTTAAAATCATTATCATAAATTTTACCCAATGCTTCAGCTATATCCTTAAGGGTATTATAAGTAGGATTGCTTTTTTTCCCCTCCCATCGAGCATAAAACTCTCTAGTAAGGCCCATTCTGTCTGCTAGTTGCTTTTGGGTTAAACCTACGCTCTTACGTGCGTTTTTAATTTTGATTGCGATTTCCGGTAAGTCCATTCCCAAAGCTACACTTTGTAACCGTATGTAGTTACAAATATACGTAAATTAATTTGTTTTGTAACTGTTTATAGTTACATTTACGTAAAAAATCTCAAATCAGATGAAGCACTTATTTTATTTTTTGGGCATTCTGTATATGCTATATGAAATGACCTGGATATTAGGCCCGAAAGACAAGGTGGCATCCGTTAAAAAGAGGCATGAATTATTTAAAAAAGAAAAAGGTTTGCCTTGGGAACAAAACAGCAAAGAATTTAAAAATGAGATTTATAAATTCTTCATAAAATTACCTTTCTTTCTATGGCCGTTTGTGGGACTTTTAACTTTTAATTGGCTGGCGTTTGCTTTTAAGATTGCGTTTAACTTTATAGTAATAGCGCCACTGTCCCGCATAACTCGTTTCAGTTTCGCTTACACCGTTTTACATTGGGTGAACTCCATTATTGGTTTGGCTTTTGCGGCCTTTGTTATTATTAATGCCTACCACCTAAAAATAGACCTGTATCAGGCTTTAAGATATTATTTTAACCTTTAACTACCCCTACCTAACAACGCCCGCCACAGAGCGGGTTTAACGGCTTGGATATTGTAAATTTGAGAATATATGAAACTAGACGAACAGGTTTGCTCCCTTGAACAAGCAAAAAAGCTACATGAATTGGGCCTTAAAGCTGAAAGCTATTTTTACTTTAATCAGTGGAACTACAAAGTCAAGGGTGCTACTGATTCTGGCGTTTGGCAAATAGAAAATAAGGCGCAGTCAGATAGCGCTTGTCCGGCTCTCACTGTAGCAGAACTTTTTGCTTTAACACCTGGGCGGCTTGCTGGTGTTTATCGGTTTCATCTTCGTCCTTTCGGAGAAAAGGGAGGCCGGACCTATCGTGTTTGGTACATGGATTTAGATGGAAATTTACTCTATGACATGTTTAATGATACACTGCCCTGGTTATTAGCCGACAACCTCATTTATATGCTCGAAAAGCGATATATTGAGGTTGAAGAAATAAACGAAGGTCTTAAAATAAGAGAACAGCAGTTAAACCGAATAAATGGATAACAGCCTTTTTATACTGCCGTCTGGACACTTAGCTTACCGGTTTGAGCAAGACAGGTATTCTTTGGTTATTGGGTTTCAGCAGGATAAATTATAATTACCCTGCGGTATATGGGATTTGTATTAGTAGATAGAATTAATTAAACACCGGCTCATGAGGCTTACTTATAAGACCAAAAAACCTAAGAAGGGATACGCTTACTTTACGTCGGAATCAACTCACAAATTAGAGTTTGGGGAAAAATTGCCCGGGCAAGACATTGAAAGGCAAGCATTAGAAATTGTCAATACCTCAATGCGAGAAATGTTAAACAAACTACATGAATTGGGGTACGATTACACAGATGCCCGTTTTTCAATCAAAAGATAAATTCCCTATGTGGCAACTCCTCACAAATAACGAATTTAACCTGGTCGATATACTCTGGGTGCCTATTGCTATCGCGGTGCTATATCTATCCGCCTGGGTGCATGAAAAACGCAGTTATCGGAATTATGGCAAGGGAAATAGAAGGCGGAAATATTAATATGGTTTTAACTCCTAAAGCCTGTAAAATATGTATTTAGTAAAAGAAAATGATGTTTATAAACGTGAACGCAAAGAGAGATTCACGACTGAAGAAACTATAACCTTCAAACTACCTAAGCCACACGTTTATGAAAAGGCGGCTTATGATTGGTATATGGCTGCGGCACTTGAAAAGTCGGATAAGGTTAAAGCTGACAGGCATTTGCTCACCAGTGATTTATTACTAGGCTATCGGTGGGCAATTCGTGAGGGCTACAACCACCAATTAGACCCAGCCCTGCAAAGAGATTACGACCACCCAAGAAACCAAAATACAATAAAAGGGATATTGGGGTACATTGAACGGATTAAAAACGCCTCAGAACTACAAGACAAACAACCTTTATAGGAGCGAGCAGCACAGCACGTAAGAGGGCCGGGCATTAGTAGCAAATGTGTATTGCACTGGTGGTAGACTGGCCCCGCCCTATTTAATAATAACCTTAAACAATATTTATATGCAGCTAAACAACTTTCGTTTTACCATTCCAGTTGATGGTCATGCTCCAGAAATAGAGTATAATACCGTTATAACCCTAACACCTATCGCTGACAATAGCACCGTTGGCGAATCAATTAGAACTGTGTGTGAAATTGAGATTATGCAAGGCAAAAAGGTGCTATTGGAGAGTGGGTCAACTGAATATAGGATGAACCTCAATAATTTTAAGCTAGAGAACTTTAAAAAGGTAATTTTGCAAACCTTTTTTTAATATGCAGCAATCAAAGAATTAATTAATGGAACAATTAGAAGAAACACCCGCCGCCGTTAAGCTGATTGAAATGGATTTTAAGCTTTTCTCCCACCGTAAAAAGACTGCCACTTCTGAATTTTTCGAGCTAAAGCGGCAGCTTGAGGCCTGTAAAACCAAAATAGCCGAAGCTAAGCAAGGTATGGAACAATGCCGGCAGCGGGCAGCAGATGCGGGTTATCCGGAATTATTTGATTAAAAGGGAGGCTAAACCAGCATTATTTATCTTGCAGGATTAAAATTCTACTTTTTCAAAGATTATTACGCCTTGGTTTATATCTACTTCTGGTTTTATTAACTTTACTGTTTTGCCATGTAAAACAGTAAGGAGCAAGCTTCTGTTAGTTAATAAACCATAAGGTAGCAATGTAAAGCTCGTGCCATTAGGGTGTTCAAAAACAAGGTTGTTTTCTTCCGTTACGTTTACCTTCCAAACCTTTTCTTGCTGATATTCTTGAATAGGAAAAGTATACACGCCTTTTTCTTTATCATAAGTTCCCCCAAAAACAGCTTGTAAGATTTCTGGAGTAGCTTCTAACACAGAATTTTTTGGCCCTATGTAAAATTCATGAACTGTATCTATCATCTTGCAGGATTTTAAACGAATATATTCTATTGCGGTAAAAACTTAAATTTAGCCTTAGAGGCGGCATACTCCTGTTTGACGAGGTCTGCAACCTTTTCTGGTAAATGGTCAGCTACTACCTGATAGGTTACGTTTTCTTTGTCGAATCCACATTTGGTAAGGCTTACATCTATTTTTCTTTGGATATAATCCATATCTCCGGCGAATAAGATTTTAATTGCCTTTCTTATGGCTTGCTCTAGGTCATTGTCGCTAGACCTGGTGGTATAAGTTGTACAATAAACCCGTTCCCCATGCAAATTTATAAATTGAACTTGTAATTCAAATTCACAAACATACTGAGGTATCGTTATTACATTGGAGAAAATCTCTTCAAACAATTCGTTTCGCTGCTCTTGAGTAACGTTTATAATAGGGATAAATTTTATCAATCCGGCGGGTTCAAGTTCCATGTGTGCAGGTTATGGCTATATAAATATACGCTTATTTTGCTAAAACACGCTGAATATATTTAGGATTGTCTTGTATAAACAAAGGCTTTGCTTTCCAGTTTTCCATCTTTTCAGCGTTATCTAATACCCATTGCTTGGCCGATGCGGGCACCTCTTTTATTTTGTCAAATCTAAACTCTGCTTCCTTGTCTTCCAATATTGCCTGCTGGTACCCCTTAAACTGTTCGACAGTTGGCAAAATTGGTACCGAATAACATAAACAGCGAATATGAAAACCCGTATGTTTGTAATCGGGCGGGTAAGGGCCTACTAACAAGTCGCACATGTCGTAAGTCGGATGGGAACGGGAAAGTTTTACCTCTACCCCTAAAACAAATGGCGTATTCTTCCATCTTTCGTGGTCTGCGGTTCTATAAGCCCGGTTGGTTTCGTGGGCAGTTAATCTTAAAGCATTTTTAAAACTACTGCGATAAACACCCTGGCCAGGCTGGAACTTCTTAGCCGTTTCCGATAACACCAATCGTCCTTCTGCATCCCGCACCCGCCGGAACAACTGGTCCGGCTCTTTTAGAAAACGCTTCATATCGCGGGCCATTTGCTGCGCTGATTTCCCTTCGGCAATGCCGGCAAACAGGTTCTTTTCTATTTCGCTGTAAAACTGGCGGTGTAATTTCCAAACCCTATCCGATAAGGTCAGCCGGCGTACATGGCGTTCAATAAAAGCGGTGGGGTTGCCCGGGGCGGTGAAACGTTCGCGAATTACCGGGTTTACTTGACCGTAGGCGGTTTCAATAGTTGCCCCGGCCTTACGGCTGCTTAAACCATATTCGTTGACTATGCCCTGCGTAATGCGGCTGTATATCTTATCCCGCCACCGCTGTAAGATGGCACTAATACTGGATTTGAGCACGGGATAGTTATTTAGTTGGAACACATCGGCGGCAAAGGTGGTAATGGCTACTACCTGGAATATTTCGGTAATGGCATCCAGGTAATCCTGCTCTACCTGTTGCTGGTAGGTTCCTAAGTTGCGAAGGTGTTCGCGTTCAAATTGTTCTTCGATGGTGGGCATTAAGGCAGAAGATTAAACTCATTTATGGTAATAATATTGACCCCATCAGACCAATAGTCTTTTCTTTCTTCCTTCCAACTGCCAAAGGTTGGCTCCTCACTTTCTTCACCTAATTTATTCATCTCATCGTTTTCATCTTGGTTAAATTTTACTCTTTTTTCGGCTTCAATTCTAGCCCCATTATAACTTTTAGAAATGGCTACTGTAGAGCCACCCTCCCATCTGCAACCTTCATGAACAGCAAAAACTTTATCTGCCATTATTATTCTGTTTTTAAGGTTTCATAATGACCAGGAGCGGCGGTGTTATTGCCGTTAGAAATGGGATTAGGAAAATTTAGTTCGGCTTTTTTAACGATAGTATATTGAGCAAAATCATCTTTAGCCTTTTGCTCAGCAGATTGCAACTCCAGGACTACAGATTCTCGAGATTTCGAAATTATCGCCTCAAATTTATTCCAGCCTATAATTACACCTGCTTCAACAAGATTAAACTCTTCCATATCCATATTGTTGAAGCCTATGGCATTTTTATTATCACCACCTAACAAACTGATATATTTTGCCTGTTGGGCATATTGAGTTACCTTGTGCTGATGTCGGTATTTGTGGTTTAACTCTTCAATAGATATTTCCATGTTACTGATTCTTAACTATATAGTAAAATTTGCGTATGTGGCTGCTTTGGCTTCGGTGGGCCGGGTGCTGAATGTTTGAAAACTATTGTACACCCAAGATTTTTTTCGCTCTGAACTCTATCTCTTTCAATAATTCTACACCTTTTGGGTCGTCAATTGACTGAGTTATTAAAAGGAACTGCTTACAAGTTAATATGCCAATTATTGCTTTTAATTTTTTCATTACCTTCCTTTTCTATTTATTCGCTCTGTCCTGCTGTGATAGTTTACTTTTAGCCTTTAAAGTAAACTAAGGCTTTTATAGTTTACTTTCTGGTAACCCTCTGCTGATTACTAAACCTAAGCAGCATTTCGCGGCTCAACATATACCTGGTAATCGCCTTGGCTCTTTTTCCGTTTTAAGCCTAATTGTTTTTGAAAGTCTTCGTCAAACGGCGGAATATCATATTCACTTTCCGTACACAGGGGAGCGGCTAGCATGAGTGCACCAAAAACGATAGAGGCAACTATTAAAATTACCCCTATCCCTATTGCCAACCAGAACATGGTTTATGCCGCTGGCGTGGCTTCTTCTGGTGCTTCATCTACCGGGCTGGGCGCTGTCGGCTCAACCTGTGGCACTTCGGCCGGCTTCGGCTTCCAGTTGGTTTCTGCGCCTTGGGCAGCCATTATCAGGTATTGTTCTATTTTAGCGGCTGTTTCAGCAGATTCATTCTGCCGGGCGGTGGCTAAAGCCTTGTCGAAGTTCTTAGCCAGGTGCTTCTGGTTTTTGCGATTGTTTTCGAAGCTTTTTTCTTTTTTGGGGGCGGTTTCTTTTGGCATTGGTTTTAAGGTTAAAGGGTTAAAAGACTTATTTAATTAATCATCCCATGTTGGATATAGCCTATCCAACTCTTCACTCGTAAATTTTACGCCAAGCTTTTTTGCTATCATCAAAGCGGCTGATTCTGCATTAAAACCGTGGCTGTGCGCCCTTGAAGTTTGTATTTCCTTAAGGGTTTTGAAGCTGGCCTGGTTCTATTGCTGATTCCATAGTTAAACTGTAAATCTTATACGTTTTTCATTATTGTAAAGTTCGCTAAATAGCGAACAATAAACAAATATTTTCGTATATTTATATCGCAAACCAGCGAACTTTTTTAGGTTTGCTTTATGGATTACAAAATGATAGGTCAAAAGATAAAAGAGGCCAGGAAAGATGCAAAACTTACGCAGCAACAGTTGGCCGACTTAGTGGAAACTGCCAAAAGCGTTATATCTGAATATGAATCTGGAGCACGAATACCAACCATACCAAACCTAGATAAAATATCAATTGCTTTAAACCGCGACTTAAGAATTGAATTAGACCGCAAAGAACCTTAACCCCGCCGTTACAGGGTTAAGGTTACCCGCTCCTGAGCTTCTACTGCATCCAACCTCTTCTTTACCGTTGCCACATCTTTCACGTAAGGGTGCTCTTCCAATGCGCTTTCCAAGTCCAGCAAAGCCTTGCCCGGCATGGAATTAACCAGGTTATTGATTTTCTTGCCTTCCATTTCTATCTGCTCCATTTCGTTCTCCGGCATAAACAGCTCAAATTTCGGGGTAATCGAAAGGCTGGTAGCCGGCTGCAGCGTTACGTTAATTTTGGCCATGCCCGCTTTAATTAAGTTTATGCGGCGCTGGATGCACTCGCCGAAATAATCATCCTGCTTATCCTTGGCCTTGCCGTGGGCATCCATAAACATCAGCTTAATCGCAATGCCAGATAGATTGCCGATGCCCTTCATTTCCTTAAAGGTAATGTTCGGCGTTTGGGTAATGGTGTAGATTAAATCGAATAGGGTTTCGATTTCCAGTTTAATCGCTTCGGGGGCCTGGTCCCAAGTCAGGTAATCCATTTTGCCGCCCTTGTCCATTTCGAATATCTGGCCGCTCTCGCCTTTAGTGGCAAAATTTTTCAATGTTCCTTCGAGCACAATTTTGGGAGCAGCAAAATAATCGTTCGTATCGGCAAAATTGGATAACAGCTTTTCCAACCGTTCAATCGCCCACTGCACATCTGCCCACTCGGTGCGCGGCTGACTGTAGTAGATAACTGGTATCTTGCCGAAGAAATTGGCTTTAAAAGCCTCTAAAATCCAGCCGGTTTCCTGATTTACAAACCGGTATATAGTCGTATCCGTGTATACGTCTAAATATTCTATTTTCTTTTCGCCTATTTTTAGCTCATACCCACGCCCGAAAGCAGTCATGTTGCCCAAAGCATTAAATACCGGGTAAAAAGTGTTACCATCGGATGGTTTTAGAATGGTAACCCGCATTTTTAAGGCGGTTCCCGGTGTTCCTAAACTACCCCAGTAGTTTTCTTCTGCGTCGTCCTCACTCCAGAGCTCGACGCATTCTTTTTCGGCCATAAAGGCTTTGGCAATATTCCGGGATTTATAATCCAGCTTGTTATCCTGCCAGGTCTTTTTAAGCATTGCCAGCAATGTTATTTGCTGCTCGCCTTCGGGTTGGGCTTGTAGTTCTACTGGAGTTGCAGTAAATGCGGCGGCACGGCTCACAATTAGCTTTTGAAGGGCCAAAGGTATCCGAGCCACTTTTTCTATGCCATCTTCCAGTATTAGGTTGCCATTTTCATCCAAAAGTCCGTAGGCATTAGGCTTACGAACTTTTTTATCCGGGCGTGAAAGCGTAGACATTACCGAGTGGGTTTCCGGCTGGTATTCTTTTGTGCTTTCGTCCAGCTTGGTATCGACCTGGTACTTCTTTATCCGGGCAACCAGTTCCGACGGAGTGGCAAGAGCGGTTTTTATTTCGGTTATTTCCATTAGCGTAAAACTGAAAGGATGGATAGGTCGGCGGCAGGGGCAACCATGTTTAATTTATTCATGGCGATATAGCGGATAGCATCAATCGCGTGATTAAAGGCATCTACCGGCACGTTTAAGGTTTGGCCAGCCCGGTTTTTATCCCAGGTATAGTTCCTTAATTCCCGAATCGTATTCAGGCTCCGAGCGGTTATGTAAAAGGGCTCTTGTTGCAGTAATGAAATACCGTAGTTTATACTATCTTTTCCTTTGCTGGTACCTACTACATTGTGGCCGTATTCTTTTATTTCATCAATACTTTTGGGTTCGGCGCTATCCGCGTAAATTATGGTATTTCCAATCTGAAAAGATTTGATTAAGGCGGCTATGTCAGCGTTTTTTAAGCCCTTCCGGTAAACCAGTTCATCAAATATAATCTGGTTGTTATAGCGGTAATAAGCCATGATGGTCGTCGGGTCATTCGTATAGCCAAAGTCCATACCCAAGGCAATTAAACGGGAATTTTCCGGTACCTTTTCTATTTGGCGCCAGTTATCAAAAACTACGCCTTGCAGGTTGCCAATTTCTCCATCGATGTAAACCCGGCACCAGTTGGCCCAATATTCAGACTTAATATTTTTCTGGTCCGTGTGGCTGCCATTAGGGTCATAAAAAGCCTTTTCAAGCTTGCTGTTTAGTTCATCGATAATCGTTTGGGGGCATCCTTCGTTATCGGTGTATTTAAGCAGCAGAAATTCAGCATCTTTTTGAGGCAATATTTCGGTGTGGGCCCAAAACTCATTATCTGGATTAAAGTCTATCCATACATCCCCTTCCGTACGCATAATAAGCGCATCAGCAATATCATAAGGGAAGTAGTTGCCCTCATTTATGAACAAGGCATCCCGCTTGCCGGCGGCTTTGGCTTTACCCACCGAATCAAAAGAGCGGAATTGCAGGCGGGTGTTATTGGTAAAGGTGTAAGTGAGCTCGTTTTTATTAAACCGGTCCTGGTTCCACCGGTTTGTTTCCTGCATTATTTCCTGAAACTGGCTCAAGGCGCCCTCTTTAATGGCCGGTATGGTTTCGGCGGTAACCGTAACTTTAAGCTTTGGCCTTTTTATGCAGTAGTCAGGGATAACCCCCATTAGTCCGTATGTTTTACCCGCCCAGGTGCCACCTTGCACTACCTTTTTACGGGCGCGCATAGCTAGAATTTTATTTATGGCGGTGGTTCTACGGAACATCTGGGAATAGTGGTTGTTCAGGTATTAAGTGCTGCTCTTTCTTATCGGCAAGGCCTAAATCACGGGCTATGATATTGGCGTTAAAGGCACCAACAACAGCCCCTTCAAACTTCATTGTTCTTATTATCTCTTGTATGCGCGTTGTGACCGGAATAAAATCTTCTCGCTCTTGGTATAAATCGAATGTCTTACGGTCAATATCAAGGAAAATAAACAATCCGGATTCAGTGTATGGGCGCTGGGTTGGGCGCTCTATTTTTTTTGCAGATTTCCCTACCCAATCTGGTTTTATCCATGGATTATTATCACACCATTCAAAATATTCACAGGCAGCCTCCCAAAGCACGATAGGGCTGGAAAAAATTAAATCCCGCCCATGCTTGCTTCTGGCTTTCCAAAACTGATTATTTTTTGGTGCAGCCATGCTTAAAAAATACTTAACTGTTGGTTAGTTTCGCTTTGCCGGGTAAAGCCTTTTGCCGCTCGGGTGTTAGAAGCCTTGTCGCGGTGGTTCTGGATAATCAGCTGGTGTACGCCTTGGACCGGTTGGGCAAACCAAGGGTAGATGTGAAACCAGGAAATGATTTCGGGAACGTGGTACGAAAGGCTTTTATCCGAACAATCAAGGTAATGCGCGGCAAATATTTCTAATCCCTGCCAAGTTTTCTTCTGCGTTATCTGGAGAATCTTTTCGGGATGGTAGCACATAAGCAGCACGGCCATAAACTGTTTACGGTGTTCAATCGCGGTGCTTTCGAGGCGTTGCCGGCCTTTAATGCTTGCCGCCTCAATATCTTGGTAGCGGCAGAATTCTTGCAGGAATAATGGGATTAGGGCGTAATCGGAAAAGACGACGTCCGGCATAATTTCCCGGTATTCGTTATCCAGGGAAAGAGCAATATCGGGGTGTTTTTTGGCGAGTAGGGTAACGATAATTTCCGCGGTGTCATGGTCTAACCGCCCCTGCTTTAATACACTTGCCGCTTGCCTCATTTATTTCCTGGAAATTTCCTGTTAAGCTACGAAAAAATAATTAAAAACTTCGTAATTTTACGAAGTTTTTAATTAAAAAAATATCAGGAATGGGGAAGAATAAAGGAGTTAACTTAAAGTATCTTTTAATCTTTGTTCTTTGAGTTGCTTCTTGAGTTGTTTATGAATGTACATTAATTGGTTTTGCTCCTTGGATTCTCCTTCAACGAAAAAATGCCAAGGTTCCGAACAAGCTTCCATGATTAAATCTTGTACTGCTTCTCTTTCATATCCACTGCTTATATCAAAGTAATTTAGGCGCTTAGGAAGAGATAAAATACTATCTATAAACTCATGTTCGCTTTCGGTGCTGCCTTGCAAGCGGGCAATCTCTTCCCTCAATGTTTTATGAAATTCTTTGTAATCATACCATGGATAGCAATAAAGGGCTTCCTCAAAAAGATGTTTCCTAAAATTCGCAAAGGTCTTTTTCGTGTTTATAGCTTTTGGCGTATGAATTGGCAGCAATTTATTTACCCAATAATACGAATCAATTGAGCAGACAAAATCTTCTATAGTGCAGCCCATTGCGCCCCAGAAATAAGAAGTGTTTAGGTAGGGGCTAGCTATTATTATTTTACCCTTGCCTTCACCAAGATTCTGAAGAATTATTTGATATTCGTCTATCTGTAAAACGTTCATAATTGCCTTTATTAAATCGTTAAAATTCCTTTATTATCTCTCTGGCAAACCTTAGCTTCCGGATGCGGGCAAAGGTGCCGTTTTAAGCAATTCGTTAAATTCGCGCTTTGTAATCTCAATCAGGTTTTCGTCTGTGAGTTCGGTTTGGTCATCTAAATACAGAAGCATCTTATTTTGAGCAATTTCCACGTAAGGGAAAACAAACCGCCGAGGGTGGTTCTTACCTAATATATCGTAAACTCTGTTGTAGCTGCTACCTCTTAATCCATTAGTTATAAATTGCTCCATTTCCCGGCCCGCCTTAGTTCTACAGTTAGGAACAAAAACACCGACATGGGTTTTATGTTGATTCCAAATTTTCGAGTCTACTTTTTCAGGTTCGGAAAACTCGAAGCCATGGTAACAGGTAACCCGGTTAAAATTTTGCTGGCCAGCGTGGACTAAATAACCGGTCCACTCCAAGCCTGTTTTTTCAGCTATGGCCCGCTTATTATCCTCCTCCATTTGGAGTTCATTCAAGCGTAATTCGTGAAGCTTTTTGTATATCTCACTTTCTTTGTTTTCTATTTTATAGTACATGGTTTTGTAATTTATTGGAGATGTTAAAACTGATAAACTCTTTTCCTTTGGGTACCACTTGCTTTTTGATGTTAAGCTCAAAAATATGCTTGTCGTTAAAGCCGTATTTCTTACACAAACAATCAATAAAGACTTTTGCGGGGTTATCTAGGTCAGCAGCGATGTTGCTAAAGCCAAAGACTAAGTTAAGCGTGTAGGGCGGCTCTGGCAGGCTTAATTTGGGCAGGCTTGGTATTACCATCCATTCGAAGGCTTTGTAGGCATCTGTTTTAAACCTCCTGCCCTTCCAAGCTTCATTCACCGATAGTGGGCGCACGTTAATTTTTATCATGCTGCTTGCTTAGTTTTACCCGGCAATATGGCGGCCGGGCTTCCGCTTCTTTGACAACCGCTAAGCATTTTGTGCAAAGCTGGTGCATGGGGCAGGGCTTTTTACACATGGACTTCTTTATCTACCATAAATAATTTCAACATCTAATTTTATTTTGACGCAACGCCATCCCTTTTTTCGAAGGTCAATCCAATTTTCTTGAGGTGGCACAAACATTAAAGCTTTGGCTATGGCTCGTTTTTTCTGACGCGATATAGTGTCCAAATATGGATAAATGCTTTTTTGTTTTTCAAAAACTACCATCCACATCATTGGTATTGGTTTTATTTCCTTTTCTTCAGTTTCCATCGTTTTTTTATCTAATTAACTTTTCTTCTTCTTAATATTTTTAAGACGGGTTTTAAAATTTGGATTGCGCGGCTTTTTATTTTTCATCCGGGGCTTGCCATAAACTAAAAATTGGGGATTGTCGCTGTATTTGGGGTTATTACCCAGCTGTGGCTTTGAAAAGGACATGGTTGGGAACAGCTTTTTTAGGTAGTTGGTAGCATCAACTATTTCTTCCATAGTGTCAGCTGTAAGCCTGATTTTTATCATGATTCAGGCTTCTTTTCTTTAAAACATTTAACTACCTGCCCCAAATCATCATAATAGGTTGTTTTCCAGGTTGGATGGCAATTAGCCGGAGCACTTCTGTTGGGGAATAATACATGAAGGTTAAAGCCATAATTACCAACGATAATGCCTTTCTTGCCATTAACATCTACTTCCATGCCCTGATAGGCAAAGGTTATACCCCTGTTTTGGCACATCCTTTCAAACTCCTCTTTGTTGCCGAAAAGGTGCTTGTGGTCCAATAATCCTAAGCACTTTACCTTGAAGGCATTTAAATAATCTTTATAAGGCCAACCGGTATCTAAGTATTTCCAGTATTGATACCTTGCAGCGGCCGGGGAATGGGCAGCGATTGTTTGGCCACCATAGTTTTTATATGGCCCGCTGTTAAAACTAACGTGATATGTTTTTAAAGGCTTTTCTGCTATTTCTGTTTTCATCGTTTTTCTATTTCCTGGTTAATTAACTCGCCTATTTCTAAAATAAAATACCGTTTCCCCGGCTCGGCGCCCCACTCTGGTTTACCTTCACCAATTCTTATGCCTTTGTGTTTCCATTTGATATTAGGACAGCCTTTAGCGTACCCGTTATTGGCAGAAACAATGTCAAAAAGTGCCGCATGTTGGTATCTTTCCGAGCCTATGAATAGGCAATCGCTACATTGTGGTTTTGTAATAATTATTGGGTTCAACAATCTAGTTTCCCAATAAGGCTTAATCTCCCGGTATTCTTCTAATTTGATACCATCTTTTATTAAATCAAACCACTGCTTCTTCAGGGTAATATTTAAAACTTTCATTATTTAAAATTTAGGTTTGCGAAATCTCCGTGTAATTCTTTTGCTTTTTTATCATAAGCTCTTGCAGCATCTTCCTCTGAATTAAAAAACCCGATGCTTATTTGCTTCCCAAGGTGTTGAATTCTGGCTTCCCATTTTTGGGTAGTTGAAATCTTGTTTTCTCCAGACTTGGTTGTGTATTTGTAATGAGATGTTTTTAAAGAAACTCCTAAAAATAATGAAGTGCCTCTGCCCTTAACATTCTTTTTGTTTTCTGAAGGAGAGCATTTTCTAAGGTTCATCTTTTGATTATTTAAACCGTTGTGGTCGATATGGTCGATATAAACTGACCTTTCAGTTATACCTAAAACATCTCTGTGCATTAAGATTGTAATTCGTTTTTTATTTATTGTTGTAGACCTTCTTGCATACCAATTCCAACCATCAAAATATTCTCTCCAACTATACTTGTTAAGCCTTTCGAAATCTTCATCATCAACAAAGGCTACTTTACCGGATTTAAGTTGTATCTCTTTCATACTTTAAAATACACATTATTTCACAAGAAGTATATACGTTGAGAAATAATATTGCCTCTTTCTTTTCACCTGAAGCAATCATGTCGAACCATTTGCGGTTTAAGGTTAAGTGTAGTATTTTCATTGTTTTACACATTAGCACCTTGTTTAACCTTCTCAAGCCAATTATTAAAAGCATCTACAAAAGGCTGCACGTTGGTTGAATCTGCCCAGCCAGCAAACCCAATAAAGCCGCCGTCATTGAAAGAGATTGCTTCCCTATCATCAAAATAATAAGCCTTAACCCGGAAGAAATATTTCTGAATCTTGCCATTTACAATCTTCTTATCCTTTAACCGGGTGGGTTTAAGCCGCATGGTAAAACTCCCATTCTCAAATACAGCTAATCGCTGTTCAATGCATTCTCTTAGCATATTCATTTCTTCTATGCCTAAATCGTCGTAGGATAGACCGGATTCTTTAAATTTTTCTCTTGCTACTTCTGTTACTTTTTTCATCTTTTTTCTATTTCCTGGTTAATAATGGTTACTTTCTGCCAGTCCTGGCGCTTGGTGTAATAGGCTTTCATCTGGGTAAGCTGCTCGGTGGTAATCAGGTCCCTTCCTCTTTTACTTTATTCATTATCCATTCCCGGAATACCCGAATCCGGCAGTTAGTAAGGGTGGTTTTCTCGTACCGGTTATTGGTGTCAGCTGTGCTGTTGGAGAAAAGGTTAAATGCAACTTTGGTAACCTTCTGCACAAACTCCAAGTTATGCCGGGCATTTAGCAGCACCTTAGCTTTTTCTTCGTAGTAAATCGCGTTCCAAAAAGTGGCCGGGCCGTATTCGGTGTAGGGCAGGTTAAATGCGCCGTTCTTTTTCAGCCAATCGTAATGCGTAGCAGTTTGACAAAGCCATTCCAAGTCGGTAATCTGACAATTTGGGCCTTTAATCAGGCTGATAAAGGCGTTTAGCAATTCTGTCTGGTCGAAATGGGCTGGCAGTTGCTTTGGTTCTTCATAAGGCTTTAGCTGCTTCATCGCCGCCGGCTTGTTTTCCTGGCGAAACTTTTTAAACCAGCCGTTTATCTGTTCCAGATTCAGATACACCACATCTTCCGGCTTGTTCTTCAGGTCACCCCTTACCCCCATTTCGAGTACTAACAGCACCTCTTGGGTAGTCAAAAGGTTGTATTTCTCCCGGATTAGCTTTGCCAGCTCTGTTATGAGTATGGTTTGGTCCTCCTTACCAGTCAGCTGCCGGTGATGGCCTAGCAGGATTAGCGCTTTGTTAATGAAAGCAGCTAGCAGGGTGTCCAACTCCCTATCTGAAATAGCTTTTACCTTCGGCGCATTTAGAGCCGCTATAACTTCTTTTTGCTCCAGGGTGGCCGTGTTGCTCACCTCGTACTGAATTACGCCGGTACCGTGGCTGATTTCCAATAAATCGGACTGTTTCTGATACGTTGTTATGTTGCTCATAAGCGATTCCCGTTGTCGTCGTACTCAAAGCTGTTAACAACTGCGTGTGCGAGTTCCGACCTGGTTTGAAATTGTGATTTAGGCTTTGCTGCTTCTGCTTCCGGCGGTTTCAACATGGCGAGCTTTCCGGCGTTTTTATCGCGGCGGATAAAAGAGGCCAACTCTTTACTCCAGGCGTGGGACTTTTGCTCTCTGGGGCTTGATTTTGAGCCGAATTCGCTCCAGGTTTTAAGCGCATCGTAGTAGAAATCCGGGTCAATGCCCTGCTCCTCAAATCCGTGTCGCTGAAAAGCCTGTGTAAACTTATCCCGGTCATATAGCGGCGAATCTCTAAACAGGTGCGGCACCGCTTCCGGCAAATTTCCCGGCGGCGCCCCCCAGGTGTGCGAAGCTTTTTCGGTATTTAAGAGGGCAGGTTCTTCCAGTTCTTGAACCTCTAAAACAGCAGCTCCTATTTTTTCCGATTCTGGTTTTTCTAAATTTTCAAAACCGCCGCTGTTATTCTTTTTTTCGTCAGCAGTAGTAGTATTTATATTAGAAGATGAAGAAGAAGGTGAAGAAGAAATAGAAGGGGTTGGATTTTGGTTAACCCCGGTGGTTGTTTTTTGGTTAGAATTTTGGTTAACCAAATTGGGGTTTCCACCCTTTTTTCCCGCTTCTCGCCGAACTTGGCAGAGTTCTTCATCCCGCACCATGCGCCGACAGTATAAAGCGCCATCCAAAACGCGGCGGCTTGCTACGCCATAGGTTAGCAGGGTGGTTAGAATTTGGTTAACCACCTGGTTATCCAAACCTAGAACCCTGGCCAAGGCTTCTTCCGGCATTGGCTTGCCATTAAGCAGTAAAACCCCGCGTTCTGCTGATTCGTGCATTAGGCAAAGCATCTCAAACCATACCCCCCTATCAAAGAAGCTTAAAGCCTGGACTCCTGGGTCCTTCCGCCAATCAGCAGGATAAAATTGCATAGATGGCATTTTCATATTTTGTTCGATTTTTGGCGGTTACACTTTTTACAAAGACATTGCAGGTTGCTTTCATCATGAGTTCCGCCGCAAGACCAGGGAATTATATGGTCTACTTCAAGCTTTTCAGATGAACCACAATAAGCGCATACACCAACAGACAAAACCCTTTTTCTTATTGCCATTGCAATAGGAGGCCTTTTATCGTAGCCCTTTATAAGCTTTCCGATAAAGGAATATTCCTTTAAATGCTTCCTGTCTGTTTGAATAGCTGAATTAAGAATTTGACGAAACAATATACCCACCTCTTCTGCAGTCATATCTGCCGTGCCTACCAGGAAATCCTGAGCGTAAAATTGAAATGCTGGAGCTTTCATAGCTTTGTGTAATAAAAAAGTAATTTTTCTGCTATGGTTGTTACACAAGGTTTGCTAACCCCATTGCCACAAATCCGGTATCTTTGAGTGTCGCTGACAGGCTTTACTTTCCCATTATAAATGCCGTATTGGGTCCAGTTATCCGGCCAACCTTGCAAGCGTTCGCACTCAATTGGGGTTAACCGACGGATTAGTGCTTCATTTTGTATTTTTATAGCACTATTCCCGCTTACCCCTTGTTTACCGGAATATAAGGCCGGCGCTATTCCTCGTGTACCGTAAACCCTTCCTGATTGCGAACTTTCTGGGTTAATACAAGCGATATAATTACCATGACCAACCCCAGTATTGCTTCTTAGTGGCGGCATGATTTCGCGGCATTCCAGCTTTCTTCCTTTACCGCTATCGCATATTAAAGTCATATTGGAATGTAGCCCACCAGAATTACCACCGGCGGTTAAACATCTAACATTAGGGGTTTCGCCGTACCCTTCATTAGCCCATTTATCGTTTTCTCCGATAGGAAATACTTGCTTTCTACTTCCGTTTCTAAGATGTCCGACAAAGTATAACCGCTCTCTATTTTGGGGTAAAAACCAGCGTGTATTAAGAAGCTGCATTTCAACGTCGTATTGTGGCAAACTTTCATTAAGGAAGGTGAGGTATTTAACTGCTTCAATGATGTCAATTCCTTTGTTGACAGTTCGCAACCCTTCCACATTTTCAGCACAGAAAAATTCAGGTCGTACTTCGTCAATAACCCGGACCGCTTCAGATAAAAGGCCGCTTCGTGTACCTGCTGCGTGTCCTTTGCGCTTTCCAGCAATTGAGTTATCCTGGCAAGGCCAGCCGAAAGTAACAAAGGTTCTGCCGGTTGGTTTAAGTCCTGAAACATCGGTAACTGAACCGAGATTATGGCCGTTTGGGTATCGGTATTTGAGTAGGGCGAGAGCATGTTTGTCTATTTCTGAATAATAAAAATGAATAATATTAAAACCCGCCTCTTGGAATCCCTGGCCAAACCCTTCGCCGCCGGCAAAAAGACTTATGTGATTCCATTCGCTCATTTCTCCACCTCCTCCATCATGTCCCGCAATTCAATAATTGCCGCCTCCAGTTCTTCCATGGTGTCGGTCCTCAGTCGATTGCTCCAAGCCTTGAGGTTTAAGCCATTAAGCACGCCTTTCATTTCAGCATTATAAATAGCTCCCCTTAACTCTGCACGCAACTTTTCTTTTGGTTCAGAACGGAAGATTAAATCCTTTTCTATCTGCGCAGCAACCGCCTCGTAACCCTGCTCACGGATAGGTTCTTTTAGCCATGGCCAGCACCGGCGTTCTGCCTCTTTTTTATCTTCCAGCAGGTCTAGCTCATTCACTGACCAAGTTTCATTATTGGCGTCTTTTAGGATGAAGAAGCGGCGGCCAGGAATATTTGTAACTAATGTGTGGGGTTCGTTGGCAGTGCCGCCCCAGGTGGCTAAGTGTTCAGCTTTATTGATAATTTCCAGCTCTTTATCCTGGATATTATCAATAAAGTAATCCTTAGTACTACCGAACCTTTCCCACGTCATCCACTTGGGCACTTTTGCGATATTTCTATTTAAATCTATCATGCTGCTATTTCTGAATCTTCTTTAATGTTTACCTGGCCGGCATTATAAGCGCGGCACAGGGCTAAAAAGGTGGCTTTATTCTCGGCCTTGTCGAACTCGTCCAACAGCTCCCAGGCCATGGCGCCTAAGTCTTCGTAATAATTTTTAGCTTCGGGTGCGGCTTTGCGGAGAAACTCGTTGCGGAAACTTTGCAAATGCTGGTTCAGGTTGTTAAAGCGAAATTTGTACGCCTGCGATAAGTCGGCCTGAAAGGTGGTGCGCTGCAAGTCCATCAGTTCCACGAGCATAAAGAACCGCTCGAAATGCTTTTGTATTTGATTATTCGGCTGGGGCATTATCTTTTGTCACTTTCGGTTGCACAATATCTTTCTCTTTGAACCAGCGCGCTTCTCTTTCGCTGCGAAGCAAAACGCGCACGTTTTTACCTTTGAAGTTGCCTTGCTTGTACCGGACAAAGACACCCCAACCGGCTTTTGTTTCGAGTTCTATGACCAGCTTGCCGGCTTCGATTTGCTTTAGCTGGGTAGCGGTTAGATTTTTATAGTTTATCATTTATTATTAAGTAGAGCCTTAAATTGTTATAATTTACAATCAAAGCATAGTTCTGTATTTCTAGCTTCTTCTAAAGAAATTGTTACAACATCACAGCCAGCGTTAACTAGTTTAGTATGCTCCCTTTTGCTTTCTTTAGAGAATGGCTTGCCATCTGGGTCTATTACCGAAAGCATTCTTGCCTTTCCGCACAGGCAAATAAATTTCTTGACTTTTATATTTTGTTCCATTATTAAATCCTTGCTGGCCATATTTATAATGCTGAATCGTAATTACTAATCACTTCATTTTGCTTTTCCTGTCGTTCGACCTTTTCAAGTGTTACCTCGGTTCGTGAATCAATCAGGTACTTTTTCACTCCGGAATAGATGTATGCTTGGAGGCCGGGAAATTCCTTTTGAAAGGCGGTCATTAACTGGTCAATGGTGCGGGCTTTTATACCATTTGTTTCCGGCTTTGGAGAGCCTCTTTTATTTCTGGTATATGTTCTTCAACATATTTATCGAATGAACCTTCGCCGCCGAATATTTCATCTAATCTTTCTGAAATTTGGCCTGTAAAACTCATCCAAGAATCTTCTTTGCAACTTTCAGGAGAATAAATTACTAGAAGGTGGGCAGAACGATTGTAATGGTAAACCATAGCCGCGTAGGCTGTTAATTTATTCGAGGATTCTAGCTCGTATTTGCTACTCATTGCCCCGTATTCATATTTTGTTTTCTTATCCATGATTAATTCTTTTCTTTAAAGCTTTGATGCCTGCCATGCCAATGCCCGGCCCGCGTACAGCTACCCGTTCACCGGTGTTTTTTGCGCGTTTGTCTGCGCCCCTTATTTGCCACTGTTCCCGGTTGACTTTCGCTATATAAACCGGGAATGATGCCGTACGGCGGAGGGGATTGCGGAGTGCATCGGGTTCATATTATGCCGCGTTTCTTCTGTTTTGATTCGCCCGGTCATGGTAAAGAGATAGGCGCATTTGCTACTAAAAATTATTTATACCCGTTCAACAATAAGCCGAATCTGGCCGGGCAATAGCACCTTTTTAACAGAAGGCTTGAGGCTTTCTAAGTGGCAATACACCCCGCCGGGAACCATTTTGCTGTTGTTTATAACTGTACCGGTATGACCTTTAAATTTGCCCGAAACAACCTCCATCCGGTCGCCCATCTTAAAGACTTGCATCTTGGGCCTCCCTTTCTTCTATTGTTGCTTTCAATGAGCTAATTGTATTGGCCGCTTGCTCCTCGCTTAACTTGTTTATGTTGAGCAGCATTTTGGTTTTTTCTTGCCGCGTTATAACCGGATTGTTTAACAGCCTAATTATTTGCTCTTTTTGCTTAGCGGAGGCGTATTGGCTTCCGGCCGGGACCGGAGCAGCGTTTTGTTTTAGCGCTTCTTTGCGGGTTGCTATTTCTTTCGTCAGCCATTCAATATCCTTTATCGCTTGTTCTTTGGGATATTCGTCAACGGCAATTTTGTCCAGAAAGTCGCTTTTTTCTTCTTCGGTAAACACGCTGGAATCCACGAGTTTCGAGATTAATTCGCGCTGTTTGTCCGAAGCAAAACGGGAGGTGTTTTCTTCGGCTGGCGCGGGCGCAGGTGCAGCAGATAAAGCGGCTTTCTTTTCTTGTGTGGCTTTTATAAAGCCCTGTTGCTTCTGTAAATCGCTGTATTTAGCCCATATTTCTTTCAAACACCCTAAAGAAGTACAACCGTCAATTTCCTCAATAGCTCTTTTAAGCCGGCGTTTGTGCAAGGTTTCTTCCAGCTTAGTTAAGCGTTCGCCCGCCTCCACTTCGGTAATGCTGTTAAAACCGGCCACTATCTCTTGTCGTTCTTTCTCGGTAAAAACTATAGCATTAAGGATTAGTATGGCCTTTTCTTTTTGCTCTTTGGTGGCCATAGCCGCAGCAGGAGAGGTTTTTTTGTCTTTACTCAAAGCCTTGCCTTGCTGCTTGTCTAAATCGCCGTTATGAACTTTGTCCGGGTCATCGCCGGTCGGAATAGCAAATGTTCTTAACAGCAAATATTTATAGCTGTAGGTCATGGCTTTGCCCGCGCCTTTGTCCTGCGGGTCAACTCCATGACCACCGGATACCAGGTATTCAAATTCTGTTGGATTGTCGATGTTTACAATCTTGTACTTGGTTTCAACAGTACTTATACAAACAAACTTGCCTTGCTCCCGGATATGGTCTGTTAAGTTTAACTTTTGCTCAACAGGGAGAATAACTAAACCATTTTTTACTAAGGATGCACGGACAGCTTGCGTTACTTTTTCTTCCGAAATAGCTTTATAAGCATAACTGCCGGAGCCCACGCTGTCGTCCTTTGTCAAATATTCAATATTTTGCATAACAGCACTTATTCGCTGGTAGAGGTTCGAAGTATTTTCCATATCTTTGCTTCTGCTAATAATTACTTTTGATTACAGGGGCCGCACTCGCAATGCGGCCCTTTTTATTGTTTTTTATAATTATCAAAGAGGAACTTTAGAATATTTCCGGTTTCTCCATAAAATGAACCGTTCAGCATTTTTATCAATTCGAGAAGCTTTTCAATGTCCCATGTGTTAATTTGATTCATTAAATTTTTCAGTTCCTCTAATTCTTCTTTTAATGGTTTAAGTTCTGCCTTGGCTTTGTTTACATAGGCTGAAACATTCTTTATGTCAGCATCAAACTTCTCCCATAGTTCATAATTGGCTTCTAACTGTTCTTCCTTGGCCTCTCTAAAAGCTTGTCTAGCTTTCATTACATTAGCCTTATATTGAATAACATCATCATCCAAAAGAGCCAATTCATTTTTCAGCGCATTACGCGTTTCTGCGAAATAACTGATTACAGTATCTTCAATCTGCTTATCACTTTGAAGGTGTTTTATTTTTTCTGCTAATGGCTTAGGAAGCCATACATGTTCATTTTCCATAATTATCTTCCTTGTAAATTTTGATTGTGAAGCAAGTTGTTTTCCGAAGAGATTCTATTGTATAGGACCTGGTATTGCCACTCTTCAATTGGCGTAAAACCTTCTTCGCTTAAGGTGTCCTCTACTACCATATTAAAAAAGGCTTTGGCTGTGGCTCCCGTTAGTTTTAATATTCCCTTGTTTTGGGCATCCTGGCTAATCAATTGTACCAGTTCCTGGTCAATAACTTTTATAGAGAACATGCCACAACGCAGGTAAACCGGGAAAACAATCTTGGATTTCTTCTCAATAGAGACCACATCAAGTGGCTTATGTATTGGAGATTTTAGGAAGGAGGTTAAGCCTTTGATTTTGGGGAGGTAAAAAGAAATAGCTTTCATAACATGTCATTTGTGTGGTGGGAATAGCGTTCCAATTGGCTGGTATAATTAAATTGAGGTGCAAAAACAACTGAAAGCTTCTTTTCTAACTCTTCTATCAAAGCCGCCGAAGTGTGGGTGCTTACCGTTACACAATAGCTGCCGTACCAGGCATTAACTATTAAAGTAGGCATAGATTTCAAATGGTCTTTACCAGAATTAAAATCGCGCACCAGGCTTTCGTGTAAAACACCTGTAAAGGCAAATCGCCGGAAGTTGGGGTACTGCTGGCAAACGCGGTTTATTTCGCTTTGAAACTCTTCGGTAGCGGTAAGGCGGAAGCTTTCTGTTCTCATGGCTAGCTTGGGAATAATGATGTGGTGTATTTAGCTAAAACCCAATAGCAATTAATTTTAATTGTTAGGTCTTCGAGTTCAGAACCAACCTCTTTTGGGTTGCATTCAATCAATGCCCGCATAACATCGTTTATTTCTTCCAGTAGCATTTGAAGCACATAAGCCATGTTATGCGCTTTAAGCTTGTGCTTGACAAAACAATCAATCATTTGGTCAGGAAGCCCACTTAAAAAAACACCAATGTCATCTTTAAGCTTTGGATTAACATCGTTCGGATGGTGGTAATTTATATACTTTGGATTGGCGAATTGCTCTTTCAATTCAAAGTATGGCTCATGCATAATTAAAGGATTTGACTTAATAGAAATAGTAGATTGTGTTTTCATCATTAATGAATTTTAAGGTTATAGATAGGTTAGTTAAGAGCGGGGTTGATTTTTATCTAATGCGCGTCCAGCTTCAATATGTCCGAAAAGGTCGATGTATATAGACAAGAGATAGGTAAACTCTATCGGGTTATAAAAGCCTCCTTTTATAATATTTTTTGCGGTTAATATTTTGTTTTCGTGGGTTGTTTTTGGCTTTAATGTGCCGCCAGCTTCGGCTAATTGGAGTAGTTCTTCTTCTGTTAAATCAGAATCCTTTTTTAGATAAGGCTTAATCGAATAGTACGCCGAAAACTCAGCAAGTACATCTGCTGTAATGCAGCCTTGTCGGGTTTTTAAAAGCTCAATCTTTCCATGCCCGGTTGGGTCGTAAACAAGTTCTGCTTCACAGCCCAGATACAAAGCCAATTCCTGCGGGGTTAATGCGGCGGCGGTTTGTGCGTTCATAAAATATTTTTAATTATTATTTGGATTGAATAGAACAATCTTTATATTTGGGCGTAATATCACTCAGGCAGACAATTGAAGTTTGTCCTCTCCGCGATAATCAGTTCCAATCACGCGCCTTTTAGCAAAATCTTCATAATCCCAGGCATTGATTACATAAGGGCTATCTTCTGTATTCCGGAAGGCTTTTAAGTAATATTTGTCGTCCGGGTCCCGATGTATGTTTTTTATCACGGTGTCCCGGTGGCAGTTAGATAATGTGGCCACCTGGTCCACGGTAAGTGTAAAGCCAAGCGGGAGTTTGTGAATGTCGGTATAAGGCTTTTTCATATCGGTAGATGTTTATAATCCTATTTTGATATTGCTTTTCCGTGGCTAATAGTGGCCAATCTTTAGGCGGCAGCTTTCGCCGTTTTTTTTGATTGCAAATATTTAAATCGCTTTTCGTACCCTTTGGGGTCAGTTTTCTTGGCTAACCGCTCAATGGCCGGCCAATACCTCGATTGCGTTTGCTCCAGCTTAACAACCTTGCTCACGTTCGCCGGATGCGTATTCAGCTCCGCTGCCAAAATCATAGTAAAATCCTCGGGCATTAATTCTCTTATTGTTTTCATTGTGGGTATATTTGCTAGTTGTTGTAGTAGTAATACAAATGTATGCATAAATACTGAACATGCAAATATTTTGTTCATAAATATCTAACTTTTTTTTACCATGTACTTAAATACTGAACAACCGGCTTATTCTCAGCGGATTGCAGAAACGCGAAAGGCGAAAAAAATGTCGATGCAAGCCCTGGCGGATGCGGTTGGTTTGGCCAAGTCAACTATTTCCATGTTTGAAAGCGGAAAATCCTCTATCAGCATTGAAAACTTTGTTCAGGTGTGTAAAACTTTAGGCTTAAACATAAGCTGGGTTATAACCGGCATCGGTCCACAATTTGAAGAAGAGTACATAAAGCAGTTTAGTAATACTGAACAACGTCCATATCAAATCAACTCACAAGCACTTCTTATTGACGAACCGGAACTCTTTCTGCATCCTCAACCAAGTTTAAGCAAGTTCACTCCGCCCAAAATAGAGATTCACTCTATTACCGTAGATGCAAAGGGGCGGGAAAACATCCACATGGTTTCTACCAAAGCCGCCGCAGGGTACCGCACGCATTTTGTAGAGCCGGAATTTTTGCGCACCCTGCCGGCTATTTCCCTGCCAACGCCCGAGTTCCGCAATGCTACCTTTCGGTGTTTTCAGGTGCAAGGCGATAGTATGAGCCCCGGACTGCAAAACGGCGATTACGTGATAGCTCAATTGGTAACCAACTGGGCAGTTAATATTAAGGAAGGCTACGTGCACGTAATTGTTACCCGCGATGATGTATTGATAAAGCGGACCCTAAATAGACTAATGGAGCGGGGTAAGGTGGTAATTCAAAGCGATAATGATGCCTGGCCTACAGATGAAATAGACGGAGAAGATATATTGGAGGTGTGGTTTGCTAAGGCTAAAATTTCCTACAAGTTCCCCAACCTGCGCTATGATACCCACAAAAAGATTGCTGACCTGGAGGCGGACCTTTTTGAAATTAAGAAGTTGCTGAAAAGCAAAAAGCTACTCGACTAATAAATATTCCTGTTTATTTCCTGATTATCCCGAAGTTTTTCTTGCGCTGTATATGTTTAATCCTATTTTATGCGATGAAAGTTAATGCCAAATCAACCCTCTCCCCTGCCTGGCTGGTCCTGGTAATCCAGACCGAACAAGCATACCGCCTGCGGCTCTGGCGGAAGCAGAAAAAACAAGCCTTGCAAGACCTCGAATACTTGGAAAAACTGCTACAATGGGCAGATGTTGCTTACACGACGGATTTAGAAGCCGAAGCTAGTGCAATTGTAGCCCATACCCGCAAAGAGCACGAGCAATTGTGTGCGTTTTTCGCCAGCGCTAACCGCAAAATAAAAAGGCTGCAAAAAATCAAATATGCAGGAATATAATAGAGACGAAGAGAGGCTTCGCTTTTTACAAGAAGTTGCCCGCCTTAAAGCTAAACGAGCTTTTACCCGCGATGCCGATTTTTGCGCTGCAATAGGAAAGCCGGCTAATTATTTAGGAGATTTGCAACACCCGCTACGGAGCCAAATTCTCCCTATAACCACGCAAATGCTGTATTATGCGCATGCTATCTATAATATGGATATAATTTATGTAATTACCGGTGTTTCCAGACAGCCTAAACCAGCAACTTTAGAGTTATCCAAGCTAAGGAAATCGGGCAGAATGGGGCCGCGCACACGCAAGAAAAGAAAGCCGGAAGAGGAATAATTTTTAAACATCAACCCGCCCTTGAATTTTGGCCCACGCATCTAACAAATCATCTACGGCCACAATCGGATTGGCGTGCACATAACTACTGGTAGCATCGTTTACTGTGTGCCCGAGTAAAGCTTTAACTAAAAATTTATCCCGTCCTCTGGTGATGGCATCTATCAACGTGGCTCCGGTATGTCGTAATATATGCGGGCTTAAAACTTCATGTACCGGTTTAAAATATTCATGGACATGCCCGCCAAAGGTTTTGGTAAGGCGAACCACCCTGTTTAGCCCCGCCTCTTTAGCTGCTTCTTTTAATGCTTCGGAAAATTTATCCCGCTGTTTAAATTCTAAAGGCACCTCCTTATATTGATTGTAAAGCTGAGTGGATAATGCGGGCAAGGGCACGTAAATTGGCAAACCGGTTTTGTTCTGGTTTTTATTCAGAACCATTACTTCACCATGCTGGAAGCTGTTCAAATTAGCCATGTGCCCGTTTCGAATTTTACTAAAGTCTCCCCAGCGCAGGGCCATCTGGATGACCATTACGGAGGTGTGGGCAGTTTTTTGCACCTTTAGGCTACTATAGTTATGGGTAGCCAGTTTAAGCACCTCCTCCCATTCCAGGGCAAATCTTTCATTCGAGTTGACAGAATCCACCGACAACCAGTCCCATGGCATGCCGGCATATTTAAACAAAACACGAAATAGTTTATGATACCTCGAAACAGTTGTATCCTGCAAATCATATTTATCCGCCACCCAATCATCAAATTCTTCAATCAATCCTTCTTTAAGTGGCTGGTTAAAATTCATTAAGAAATCCCTTAATTTCGCTTTCGGCCTAAACAGGTGTACTTTATCAACAATTTGTTTAAAGCCCCTGACATAATCCTTGCCTTTTTTTTCTTCCGTCTTATTGCCCCGGTTTTTCTTGCTTATATACCAGGCGCCCCATGCTTCGTAGTATTCCCGCACCAGTACCGGCTCCCCCTTCTTGGCTGCTACCCGATTGGGATTAATGATTCTTCTTACATCTTCGCTCGTGGGCTCTTGTCCCTGTT